>CAZIEQ010000118.1:0-7525 GCA_964538725.1 uncultured Acidimicrobiia bacterium
ACAACAGGAGGCTCCCCAGGCGGCCCCCCGACAACCGGCGACTCCACAACAGGAGGCTCCCCAGGCGGCCCCCCAACAGCCGGCGGCTCCACAACAGGAGGCTCCCCAGGCTGCGTCTCATCAGCGGCATCGTGGTAATCACCGCGGGGAGCCTGGGGTGACTCACCGCCGGGTGGCCCCTCGGTTGCGCTGCGGGCGGCACTCGGGCTGGTCTCGGAGGATGATTGGGCGTCGTCAGGCGGCGGAGGCGGTTGCGGGGGGTCTGTAGCCGGCTGTTGCCGGTCAGCCTGAAGCAGATCTTCGGTCGTCGCTGAGGAAGACGCTGATGGACCCCTGCGGCGCGGTTTGGGTTCTCCGGGGCCGGCCGCCCCGTCCGACGTTGGTGGTGGTGGAACCACCCCGGCGGCCGCGCCGAGGACCCCGCCGGCGGCCGATCCGAACAGTGCACCCACCGCCGCTGCCAGCCCGCCAACAGTGCTCAGCCGGATCGACGTGCCGTTGACGCCCAGCCCGTGATGGTGATGATGGCTCTCACCACCGCAGCATCCCTGAGCGAGCGCGGGAAGTGCCTGCGTGAGCTCCCAGGCAGCCCATCCGGCTACGGCCATGCCGATGATGGCTGCGGTCTTCCCTCTGCCGGCGTCATAGAGCACCGCATAGGACGCCACCGCCGCCACACCAGCAACCACAAGACGCACCGCGGTACCCGACACCGGCCAAGTGAGGACCATCGCCAGGGCGCTGCCAGTCATCGCCATGAAGACGGCGCTGAGCCCCGACACTTGGTTGCGGTAAACCGGCGCCAGACTGCCGAGTACGGCCACCCACAGACGCACCACAACCCGGCCGACGAGTGAAGCCAGCGGCGATGGAGCTGCAAGCAGGAACCCAACGCCGATGATCCCTGCCACAGCCGGAGCAATGAACCCAGAGACGAGTAGCGCCAGGGCGGCTGCCCACAGAATCAGCGACCACGATGCCTTGCCTGCCTCTCTGATCGACTGCCACACCGTCCCCGGAAGTGAGCCCAGCTCCGACCACATGCGATCCCAGCCGACTCGCCAGCCGTACACGGCGAGGGCGGAGACGATCGTCGCCAAAACCCCGAAGAAGACGCCGCCGGCGGCGAAGTTGCCGCTGAAGGTCCCCACCGACTTACCGGGCACCGGGTCGAAGGCGATCACCGCAAGGCTCAGCATCCATCCGATGCCGAAGCCGATGAGGCTGGCCGTCAGCGCCCGGCGGCCGTCTTCCTCCACCCAGGCCCGGCCTCGGCGGAACAGCTCACCCCACTCGAGCTGTGGACGTACAGGCGGCGTCATAGAGCCCCCAGTATGCAGGACGGGCGACCGAGGCGGTGGAAGGCAGGGCACAGGCCAGTGTCTCCGCGGTGTTTGCTGCCCACCGTCGGGGATGCATGCGCGTCAGCTCCTTGGCACCTCACTCCACGGCAGGTCCTTGTCGACTCGCGGCTCCCCGGGAAGACCGAGCACCCTTTCACCGATGATGTTCTTCATGATCTCCGAGGTGCCGCCTTCTATCGAGTTGGCGCGGGAGCGCAGGAAGTTGCGCCGAAGATCGTGAGCTCCCGGAGACAGCGTCACCGCCTCGGGGATCGTCATCTCATAGGAGCCATAGAGCATCCCCTCTGGCCCCAGCAGGTCCACACAGAAATCCCATGCTTTCTTGTTCAACTCCGCGTACACCAGCTTGGCGAGGGAACCCTCCGGCCCGGGGGTGCCTTTGTATCTCAATTGCTGAGCTCGGATGTTGGTGAGCCGGGCCGCCTCGGCCTCAGTCCACAGCCGCATCAGGTCGTCCCTCGTAGACCGGGTGGCCGGGTTCGCCTCCCAAAGGCGGACTGCCTCTCCGATGGCACCCCAGTTCCTCGGTGGAACGTTGGCGCCGATCGACACCCGCTCGTTCATGAGGGTGGTGATCACCACCCGCCACCCCTCTCCCACGGCACCAAGCCGCGAGCTGTCGGGGATACGGACGTCGGTCATATAGACCTCGGTGAACTCGGCCTCACCCGTCATCTGGCGTAGCGGGCGCACCTCGACACCGGGGGCCTCCATGTCGATGATGAAATACGTCAGGCCCTGATGTTTGGGAACCTCAGGGTCGGTGCGGGCAACGAGCAAGCCCCATTTGGCCAGGTGTGCCACAGTGGTCCACACCTTCTGGCCGTTGACCACCCATTCGTCACCGTCCCGCAGTGCCCTGGTGGACAACCCGGCTACGTCGGATCCGGCGCCGGGTTCGCTGAACAACTGGCACCAGATCTCCTCACCGGTGAACAACGGTCTCAGGTAGCGGCGCTTCTGTTCTTCAGTCCCGTGGGCGATGATGGTCCCCGACCCCATACCGTGCCCGATGATATTGTATTCGAGTGCATTGGGTGCGCCCGCGGCCCGCAGCCGCGAGTCGATGACACCCTGCAGTTTCGGGCTCAGCCCGAGACCACCGTATCCCTGCGGATAACCCACCCAGGCGATGCCGGCGTCGAACTGGGCACCGAGAAACTCGTGTGGGTCACCAAGGGGATCGTTGTCATCGAGAAGGGCATCCAACCGTTCCCGCACCAACTGCTCATCGGGGGTAACGGCGACATCTACGGCCATCGAAACACTCCTCGACCGGGGTCCTCACGATAGCTGCTGCGCTATTCCCCGCCTTCCGAACCCAGCACCGAGCGGCGCATAGCGGGAGCGGCATCGTCCATCCAGGCACACCACGCCGTCATCATGTCACGGGAGTCGTCAAATGCGCCCGGTTCCAGGCCGGGACCTATCCGCAGCGCCACCGGGGCCGGACGGAAGCGGATGGTGCTGGGGCCCATCGAGTACTGAGTTCCCCACAACGCCACCGGTACCAAGGGCACGCCGGCGCGGTGGGCCAGCCAGGCCGCCCCCCGCTTGGGAGCGGCCACCTCACCCCATGTCCACACCCGCCTTCCCTCGGGGAACACACCTACCCGCCCACCGGATGCGAGCGTCTGCAACGCTTCCTTCATCGCCCCCAACGGAACCCTGACCCGAGACATCGGTATGGCACCGAAGTGGACCGTGAACCAGTCGAACACCTCCGAGTTGCCATACAGCTCGTCGACGGCGAGATAACGCATCGGCCCGACGGCATAGCCGACCAGGGCCGGATCCAAGTGGGAGTAATGGTTGGCCGCAACAACACAGGGCCCCTCAGGTGCGGCGCCCTCGACCTGCAGCCTCCAGACGGCGCGAAAGACGCACGTAAGACGCCGGGAGACGAACCTCCACACAGTCATCGCACCGGGCCCAAAACCCAGGTCAGACACGAGTCACCAGATCGTCGAACAAAGCAGCGAAGGCGAGCTGCGGGCGCTGATGCTCCCGAATGGATCCGACGGCCTGCAACACGCGGTGGGCTCGATGCAGGGCAGCTTCGGGCCCGATCGTGGTGAGCGACGCTGGAAGCACATCGCGGTTGCGCACCGGCCCCCCGAACTGGGCGGCGGCAACGTCCCTGTAGAAGCCGGCCAGGATCTCCAAGCCGGAGATGTGCAGCGCTTGGGTGGCTCTGCGTAGATGCCGCTCGTGGCGGTCTCGAAAAGCGGCGGTGACCCCACCGGCGGCCTCTTCGATTTCGGCGCGCTGGCGGGAGCGCAATCCTTCAAGCAGCGGCTCGATAACGGCAACTGCTTCGTCGGCGAGGTAAAACGCGGTCCCAGGATGCTCTTCGAGGCGGGCGGGTACCCCCAACCACCATGTGCGGAAGTCGGCAGCTGCGGGGCGGCTCGCAAGATCGAGGGCAAGCCCGGGGCGGCCCGAAGCGGCGGCAGCCACCTCGGCCGCTCTTCCCGGCACGAGGGCGCCGGCAGCGATGAGGCCATCTTCCAACTCGGCCGGTGCCACCCGGCCGAACCTGACGACACGGCAACGGCTCACAACGGTGGCCGGGAGATCGTCCTCGGCTTCGACGCATAGCACGAACATCGTCGATGGGGCGGGCTCCTCGAGGGGCTTGAGGAAAGCGTTGGCCGCCTCGTGGTTCATCAGTGACGCCTCTTCGACGAGAAAGACCTTCCGCGCGCCTTCGACCGGCACAAGTGCTTCGTGGGTCATCGCCTCGCGAGCCCGTTCGACGGTCAACGCTGAGCGCCCGTCGGGTTCCACCACGACCACGTCGGGATGGATCCCGGCGACAGCCCGCCGCAACCCGTTCGCATCTCCGTCGATGAGGGCGGCGGCGAAGCGACGCGCCACGGTCGCCTTGCCGACATTGGCGGGACCCACGAACAGGTAGGCGTGCGCAGGCCGGTCCAGCTGACGTTGCAGCATCGACACGACTCTGCGATGGCCGATGATGCCGTCCCACAGCTTCAGATGAGCACCCCCTCGATCTCTGCAACCACCTCTGCCAAATCACGCAAGGCATCGACGAGGATGAAACGGTCAGGTTCGGCAGCAGCCAGTTCCCTGTAGACGCCGGCCACCCGTCTCTGCAGCACCACACCTTCGGACCCGATCCGGTCCCGGTCTCGTTCCCGATTCATTCCGGTCTCTGCATCGATCTGGAGAAGAACCACGCGATCCGGCCAGATGCCGCCCAGCGCGGCTTCGTTCACACGGCGCACCGCCTCGAGCCCCAAAGCGCGCCCTCCACCCTGATAGGCCAGGCTGGAGTACACGCTCCTGTCCGACAGTACCGTCTTGCCTTCGGCCAGCGCAGGCCCGACGACCTCGCGGGCGAGTTGGGAACGCGCGGCAGCAAAGAGGAGCGCCTCCGTCCACGGCTCCATCGTTCCCTCCGGATCCAGCAACACGCGCCGGATCCGCTCTCCCACTGCAGTGCCACCAGGCTCCCGCACCGAAACCACATCCACACCGCGGTCCCGGAGACGCTCATCCAGGAGGACGGCAACCGTTGACTTGCCCGCTCCTTCGATGCCCTCCAAGGCGACATAGCTTCCTGTCACCGCTCCTCCTCGACTCCATTGCCGCCCTCACCGGAGCCCTGCAGGTCTTCGTCTTCGGGGGGCGTGCCGGCACGGCCCCGGATCAGGGTGGCCATCTGAGACGCCTCCTCCAGGGTTGCCAGGTCTTCATGTGACACCCGGGGACGTCGGAATACCGACCTTCGGCTCCACAACGTCCCTACCCCGGACACGAACACGATCACACCACCCACGAACAACACATCTCTGGTTGCGTTGTCGAAGGGCGCTCCGAACCGGCCGTCGATCACATCGACCGCCGCCGTCGCCAGTGCCATCGAAGCCAACAGGCCCGCACGCATCAGCGAGAACAACGCAGCGAAGGTTCTCCCCTGCAGCTCATGGTCCACCTGTTCATGCAGATGGGTGAAGCCGAGAACGTAGGAAGCACCGGCCCCCAAACCCATCACCGCCATCCATCCCATCCCACCTGGCACGGTCTTGACGAGTGAGGCAGCCACCAGGGCGACGCCCGTAATCGAGAGGGCGAACCCGAAGGCAACGTCGCGCCGGGTAAGCGCATGGCCGTAGAACGTGAGGCCGGCAATGCCGACCGCCCCACCCGTACCGAGGGCTGTCAGCATGGCAAAGAAGCCCGCCTCGTCGGCTCGCAGAACGTCCTCGACGAAACCCTGGCCGAGAACGATGAGGATGCCTCCGCCGACGAGAGCAATCGACATGCCGAACACAACGGTTCGGACCTGGCGGCTGCCGCCAACGAAGCGCAAGCCTTCAACGAGGTCACGCAGTGGCGCCCGCATGTCGAAACGCGATTCCCGGCGCCGTTCGGGACGGATCCTCGCTCTACCGAGCGGGATTGTCAACAGGATGAGACCCGAGGCAATGAAGGTCACCGCATCGAGAGCGAACACCTTGGCCTCGGTGGTTGCCGGGATGCCGAGAATGTCCAGAGCCGGCAACAGGCCGAGCATCCACGACACGGCCGCTCCGAAGGGAAAGGTCCCATAGGCGGCGGTGAGCATGAGGCTGTTGGCGCCGAGCAGGCGGTTTTCATCAACGAGGTACGGGATGGCTGCTGCCCGTGCAGGCTGGCCCAACAGGGTCAGCATCTCGAGAAGCATCGCGATGGCGAAGAGTTCGGGAAGCCGCTCCACGAAAGCGAGCGACAACACCACAACGCCACGCAGCAAGTCGGCCGACACGATGACCACCTTGCGACTGACACGATCGGCCAGCACCCCGCCGATGGCGCCCCCGACCAGACCGGGGAGAAGCCGGGCCGCCAACACGACGAGAATGCCGGTCGCGCCTCCGATGGCGTCTGCAAGCGTGATCTGTGCGAAGAGCGCCGCCCAGTCGCCGGTGGAGGTGATGAAGCCTGCCCAGAACAGACGTGAAAACGGACCGCCGCGGAGGAGGCCGGCGCCGTGGTTCTGCCGTCGGTTCACGGACGGCAGCTCAAGGCAGGCCCGGCGCGGTCACCTGCGACTCCGCTTTCCGCCCTTGCCGGAAGCGATGCGTTCCCGTCGTGCCGCCAGCAACTCCAAACCACGGTCGAGATCGATGCTGTCCACCGTGTCGCCCGTGCGCAGCGAAGCATTCACCTCGCCGTCGGTGACGTACGGCCCGAAACGCCCATCCTTCACCACGACTGCCCTGCCGGTGTCGGGATCTGCTCCCAGCTCGCGGAGAGGAGCAGCCGTCCGTGCCCCGCGGCGTCGAGGTCGGGAAAGCCGCTCAACCGCTTCTTCGACGGTCACAGTGAAGATCTGCTCCTCGTCGTCGAGAGATCTCGTTTCATCACCCATCTTGATATAAGGACCGTACCGCCCATTCTGAGCGGTGATCTTGGTGCCGGCGTCAGGATGAGTGCCCACGGTGCGGGGAAGCGACAGCAGGCGGAGAGCATCGTCGAGAGTCACCGACTCCAAATCCATCGTCTTGAACAGTGACTGAGTCACCGGCTTGGTCTCATCCTCCGACTCCAAAGCCACATAGGGGCCGAAACGTCCCGATCGGGCAACGACGGCGCGCCCGGTGGCCGGATCGGTGCCGAGGGTACGGTCACCGTTGGGAGCGTCCAGCAGCTCGATGGCTCGCTCAACGGTGACTTCGTCCGGTGGCAGGTCGTCGGGTATCGACGCACGGTCGTCACCCCGTTCTACATACGGCCCGTAACGGCCCACACGGGCGACGATCTCGACGCCGTCACTGTCACTGCCGACGCCGATGGAGTTCACTTCCCTGGCGTCGATGGCGTCGAGTCGATCAGCGACGAGGGCTCGCAGCCCGGGGTCGCCGTTCCCGAAATAAAACCGCGTCAGCCACGGCACATGCTCCTCGTCCCCCGCAGCGATACGGTCGAGGTCGCTCTCCATACGAGCAGTGAAGGCGTAGTCCACGAGATCCGGGAAATGCCTCTCCAGCAATGTGACGGTGGCGAACGCGGTGAACGACGGCACCAGGGCACTGCCGCGCTTCCACACGTAGCCGCGGGCCTGGTTGGGGGACAGAATCGACGCATAGGTCGGCGGCCTCCCGAAACCCAACTCTCGCAGTCTGGGCACCAACGCTGCTTCGCGGGGCTAC
>CAZIEQ010000119.1:0-7522 GCA_964538725.1 uncultured Acidimicrobiia bacterium
CAGAGGTCGGGGGCTTTTCGCTCGTGTCCCCGCGAAGCGGGGACCTCGCCACCGACGTCCCGGGGCCCGTCGAGGACGGCGTCTCCATTGCCTTCCAGGTGACCAGCCCCGACGATGGCGATGCCGCATCCGAGAACGTCAACATGGCGGTCGAGTTCGTCGACTTCCCCGACCTGACTCTCGACCAGTACTCCGATATCAGCCTGAATACGGTGGAGTCGCTGGACGGCTTCGAACTGGTGAGCGTCGAGCCGTACAGGACCGCGAAGGGCTTCGACGCCCGCTGGGTGGAGTTCACCGCAGACGGCGCCGCCGGCAGCACGCTGTACTTCGTGCAGATCTACATGCTGGAGAGCAACGTCGGATATGTGCTCACCTACACGGCCTTGCCGGAAACGGTGGACGTCTACCTGCAGGAGTTCATCCGTATCGCAGACGGCTTCGAACTCCTCTCCGCGTGACCGCGTCGCACCGGTAGGCCCCGCCGCCTCATGGTCGGTATCCGCACCGAAAGCGTCAGTCGCGTCTTCATCATCACCCCGGGGACCCGACATCACTGCTCTGAGACACGTTGACATGACCGTGGCCCGCGGAGAAATGGTTGGCCTTCTCGGACCCAACGATGCCGGTGAGACGGCCCTGAACAAGATCCTCACCACGCTGCTATTGCCCACTTCGGGCACGGCCTGGGTGGACGATCTAGAGGTAACCCGCGATGCACGTGAAGTGCGCTGGCGGATCGGCATGGTGTCGGGAAGCGAAACCTCTGGATACGGGCTGCTCACGGTACGCGAGCAGCTTTGGATGTTCAGCCAGTTCTACGGCATGGCGTCGAAAGCGGCCAAGCGGCGCATCGCTGAGCTCCTCGGGCCGCAAACTGCTCAGCCTCTCGACCGGTATGCGGCAGAAGATGAACCTCGTACGCGGCATCTTCTCCGACCCCAAAGTCCTCTTCCTCGACGAGCCGGACCCTGGGACTCGACGTCGAAGTGGCCAGGGAGGTGCGCAGCTACCTGCGCACCTGGATCGGTGAAGCCGAGCGGACGGTGTTGCTCGCCACTCACTACATGGCGGAGGCGAACGAGCTGTACGACCGCATTGCCATCATCATCGACGGGACGATCGTGATGGTCGACACCGCGGCCGCCATCAAGGAGAGCGCTGGTTTCCACCACCGCTACCGGGCTGCGACTCAGCGCAGCAGAGGAACCCAGCCGGGCACTGCGGCCACATAGTCGATGTACTCGTCGCCGAAACGATCGGTCAGTTGCTTCGCCTCGGCAGGTAGCAATGCCACCACTTCGTAGACGGCAGCGAGAACCGGCAGTAACCACACGGCAGGATCATCGATGAGCAGCGCGGTTCCGATCGTCACCATCCCCAGGCCGATGGCCTGGGGATGGCGCACCCGGGCGTAGAGCCCGCTGGTGACCAGTCGCTGAGGGGGCCAGCGGAGGAGAGGCGTGCCGCCACCAAGGCCGATCAGCGCCCGGTCTGCTGCATAGGACAGCCAGCCGCCGCCGGCGATCACGGCAATACCGAGCCAGCGGAGCGGGCCGTCCACCATGGGCCACCACTCTGCGGACTCGACGGCCAATACCGAGCCGCCGACGACGACCCACACCCCTTCGGTGAGCAACACGAAACCGAGTGCCTTGACGGCATTCACCTGGCCGGCGGGTCGCACACTCCGCCACTGGGAATGGGCGAGGAGGCAGGCATGCCACTCAGGCTATCGAACTACCGCCGACCGTCCGAGCGGGCAGGCCGCTGCGGCCGGTGTGGGCATCTGGGACCCGACACGTCAACCCACTCAGACGAGGTGTCGACGGAGATTCCAGCCGTCACCGGCGACGCATATGTAATCGTGACTGCCCGTAAGGCGCTCAGGTGAATACCACTTGTGCATGTCCGCTCGACGGGGAAGCATCCAACAGGACACCGCGATCACCGGGGATGCAGCTGAAACCGAGGCCTTCGCAGCGGAAGCGCTGTTGCTCACCAGGCACCGGGCGAGCCGTACCAGAGAAGGACTCACCGTCACCGACAGCCGAATCCGCTACCAACGCCTCTACAACGATCCAGTCATGTGGAGCGTGTGTCTTCCGCAGTGCCATCGGTAACGAAACCCCCCTTCCCCGGGTCTTGGTGACCGACCGCATGCTCGCGGCGGCCATCGGGGTGACGGCCCACATCTCCGTGTCCGAGCGCGGCTCGCGTTCGACGAGCTTTTCGACGCCGCGGATCCATGTCACTGCGCTCGGATACCCTGCCGCCGGTGGACCCGCTAGCCATCTTCACCCCGCCCACCAGACAATGGTTCACATCCACATTTGCCACCCCCACCGCCGCACAGGCGCAGGGCTGGGCTCCGATAGCTGCCGGTGACCACACCCTGATCCACGCCCCAACCGGTTCGGGGAAGACCCTGGCTGCGTTCCTGTGGTCCATCGACAAACTGCATCGCGAGCCGGTGCCCGAACAGGCGGCCCGCTGCCGGGTCTTGTACGTGTCACCGCTGAAAGCGCTCGCCTATGACATTGACCGCAACCTGCGTGCCCCGCTGCGGGGCATACGCATGACCGGTGGTGACCGACTGCCCGACATCATCACAGCCATGAGAACCGGCGATACTCCCCAGGCCGAGCGACAGCGAATGGCGCGGCGGCCACCCGACATTCTCATCACGACACCCGAGTCGCTCTATCTGCTGCTCACTTCCGCTGCGCGGCGCATCCTCACCAGTGTGCAGACGGTCATCATCGACGAAGTGCACTCGATCGCCGGCTCGAAGCGAGGATCCCATCTGGCCTTGAGCCTGGAGAGACTCGAGGAATTGGCGGTGGCTCCGCAACGCATCGGGCTGTCGGCGACGCAGCGCCCACTCTCCGAGATCGCCGGCTTTCTGGGCGGCCTCGTCGCAACACCCGATACGGACGGCCCGCCGTCCCTCCCCCGTCCGGTGACGGTCGTCGATGTCGGCGCCGCCAAGCGGCTCGAGATCGCAATCACCGTTCCAGTCGAGGACATGACGGATCCGGGACGAGACCCCGATCAGCGCTCCATCTGGCCTTCGATGTACCCCAAGCTGCTGGAACAGGTGGAGGAGCACCACAGCTCCATTGTCTTCGTCAACAGCCGCGGCCTCGCAGAGCGTATCGCCGGCGAGCTCAACGACCTTGCCGGCCACGAGGTGGCCCGGGCCCATCACGGGTCCGTGTCACGTGAGAAACGGGTCGAGATCGAGGAGGGTCTCAAGGCGGGAACGCTGCCCTGTGTCGTGGCGACCTCATCACTGGAACTCGGCATAGACATGGCCGCCGTCGATCTGGTCATGCTGGTCGAGTCCCCGCCCAGCGTCGCGTCAGGCTTGCAGCGGGTGGGAAGGGCGGGCCATCAGGTGGGTTCCACAAGCCGTGCGCTGGTCTATCCGAAGCACCGGGCCGACCTTCTCGAAGCGACGGTCGTCGTCGACCGAATGCTCAGCGGTGAGATCGAGCACACTGCGGTGCCGACAAACCCCCTCGATGTGCTCGCCCAACACATCGTCGCTGCGGTGGCGGTGGAGGAGCGCGACGCCGACGATCTGTTCACCCTCACCCGCCGCGCCTATCCGTATCGGACGCTGACCAGATCTCTGTTCGAGACGGTCCTCGACATGCTGTCGGGCAGATACCCATCCGACGAGTTCGCCGAATTACGCCCCCGCATCACATGGGACCGCATCGACGGCCGCCTCACACCGCGGCCGGGAGCGCGCATGCTCGCCGTCACCAATCCGGGGACGATTCCGGATCGCGGTCTGTTCCCCGTGATGCTGCCCGAAGGGGGCAAAGTGGGTGAGCTCGACGAAGAGATGGTGTACGAGACGAGACCGGGAGACACGATCGTCCTGGGCTCATCCGCATGGCAGATAGCCGACATCTCACTCGACAGGGTGGAGGTGCGCCCCGCCCAGCCCGAAGCCCATGCCCGCCTTCCCTTTTGGCATGGGGACGGCATCGGCCGCCCCCCGGAGCTGGGCAGGGCTGTGGGAGCGTTCCTGCGCCGCGTTGGGTCGATGCCCCGGCAGGAAGCCGAGGCGTTGCTGCGGGACCGGTATCGCCTCGATCCACCGGCCGCCGGCAACTTGGCTCAATTCCTCGAAGACGAGAAGGAAGCCACCGGCACAGTGCCCTCCGACCGGACACTGGTCGTGGAACGATATCGAGACGAGATCGGCGACTGGCGCCTCGCCATGCTGTCTCCCTTCGGAGCTCAGGTTCACGCCCCGTGGGCGCTGGCCGTGGTGCACCGCATCCGCTCCCGGCACGGAGTGCGCGTCGACCACGTCTGGTCCGACGACGGCATCGTGTTCCGCTTCCCCGATGCCGACGACGCTCCAGACGCCGCAGATGTGCTGGTCGACCCAGATGAGGTCGCCGATCTGGTCCTAGAGGAGGTCGGTGACTCGACACTCTTCGCCGGCCGTTTCCGAGAAGCGGCCGGGAGAGCATTGTTGCTGCCCCGACGCCGGCCGGGGAAGCGCACACCGCTGTGGATGCAGCGCCGGCGAGCGCTGAACCTGCTCGAGGCGGCAAGGAAACATCCCGCGTTCCCGATCGTGTTGGAGGCCTATCGGGAAGTCATGCAGGAGCATTTCGACCTTGCCGCGCTGCAGCAGGTGCTGGCGGACATCGCCTCGCGAAAGATCCGGTTTGTCGACGTCGAGGTCGCCTCACCGAGCCCGTTTGCGACATCCCTCGCTTTCGATTTCGCGGCCGCGTTCATGTATGAATACGACGCCCCCGCTGCCGAGCGGCGGGCGGCTGCGCTCACCCTCGACCGGGCACTGCTGCGTGAACTGCTGGGTGATCCCGATTTGCGGGATCTTCTCGACCGGGAGTCGATCGGTGATGTCGAACTCGAACTGCAGCACCTCACCCCATCGAGGGCGGCCAGATCGGTGGACGCGATCCACGACATGCTGCGGGATCTCGGCCCTTTGTCGACGAGCGAAGCCGCCGCGCGGGCGGCGCCCCCCTCCGCGGCGACAGGCTGGCTCCACGAATTGGAGCAGTTACGCCGCGTCTTTCCGCTGCGAATCGGAGGTGTGGAGAGGTGGGCAGCCGTCGAAGATGCCGCCCGCCTGAGGGACGGCACCGGAGCGGTCCCGCCCCCCTGGACCCCGGCGGCGTTCCTCGATCCCGTCGGCGATCCTCTCGGCGACCTGGTGGGCCGCTACGCCCGCACCCACGGCCCGTTCACATCGGCCGAGGCGGCCTCCGCTCTCGGTATGCCGCCGGGGCCCGTCGATGAGACCCTGCGGAGGCTGGACCGCGAGGGGCGAGTCACCTCGGGAGGCCCGAGCCGCTGGGTCGACGTCGACGTGCTCCGCCGGATTCGCCGCCGCGCTCTCGCCCGGCTGCGACGCGAAGTGGAGCCTGTTCAGCAGCATACTTTCGGCGCCTTTCTCCCTACCTGGCACGGGTGCGGTACGGCGGCAGCTGGAAGGCTGGAAGATGTGCTCCGCCATCTGCAAGGAGCGGTGATCCCGGCCTCGATTCTCGAATCCGATGTGCTGGCATGCCGGTTCGCCTACCGGCCGCACGACCTCGAGGAGCTACTGGCTGCAGGTGAGGTCGTGTGGGTAGGACACGGGTCAATCGGTCCCCGCGACGGCAGAGTGGCTCTGTACTTTCGAGATCAGGCGGCCGTCCTCCACCCCGGCCAAGGGGCCGACGCGCCTGAAGGGGAATTCCACGACGCCATCCGCAGCCGGCTTGCAGCCCGGGGAGCATCCTTCTTTCGGGATCTGTACGCCGCCGCCGGAGGTGGTGACCCCCAGGCTGTCCTCGACGCCCTGTGGGACCTCGTGTGGGCAGGCGAAGTCACCAACGACACGTTTTCCCCCGTACGCGCCCTCGTTCACAACAGAAGACGCCACAGGGGACGACGGCCCCAGTTGCCGGTGAAGACCCCTCCATCTGCCAGCGGCCGCTGGTACCTGGTCTCCGATCTGCTCACCGAACACAGGCCCGAAGACACCGCCGCGGCCATTGCGCAACAGCTGCTGGACCGTCACGGGATCGTCACCCGCGACGCGGTGCTTGCGGAGGGTACACCCGGCGGGTTTGCCGGCATCTACCCGGTGTTTGCCGCCATGGAAGAGTCAGGACGCGTCCGCCGCGGCTATTTCGTCGAGGGCCTCGGCGGCGCCCAATTCGCCCTGCCGGGGGCGGTTGACCGCCTGCGGGCAGTCGAAACTTCCGGCGTGGTGACGCTGGCAGCTGCGGACCCGGCCAATCCTTATGGAGCCTCGCTCCCCTGGCCTTCCCCGCTCCCGGGACCGGTGCCCAGGGTGGCGGGCGCTCATGTGGTGTTGGTGGCAGGGTGTCCTGTGGCCTATGTCGACCGCGGCGGCCGGCGCATCGTCGTCTTCGGCGGTGAGCATCTGGACGCGGTGGCAGCGGAGACGGCACGCCTGGCCGCAGGACGGCATCGTCGCGCCGCAGTCGAGACGATCAACGGCTCCAATCCGGCCGAACATCCCCTGGGGAAACTGCTTCGCGACGCCGGGTTCGTCACCGGCTACAAGGGACTGGTCTTTCGCGGCGGCCCGCCATGGAAGGAAGGGGCAGGTCGTGGCTGAGCTGCACGTCATCGGCGATCACCCCGACTTTCTCGACCTGCCCTGGTCGCGGCCGCTGGCCGCTTGGAAGTCGAAGAGGCTGGTTGAACTTCCCGCCGGTGTGCACCGCCATGTGGTCCGTTTCGTCGCATACGAGCGGGGTGTGTATGCGGTCAAGGAGTTGCCGCGACATCTTGCCAGACACGAATTCGACATGCTGGAGAGACTCCGAGCGTTGCAGGCACCGGCGGTGGAGCCGGTAGCTCTGGTCGACCGTCCTGAGGTGGACGGCAGCGAGGAATGGGCGAGCGCCGTTGTGACCCGCTACCTGGACTATGCCTTCTCGTATCGCGAGGTGATCCCAAGCGACACCTTTACCGCCCGCAGGAACAAGCTCCTCGACGCTTTCGCCCATCTCCTCGTCGAACTCCATCTCGTCGGATGCTTCTGGGGGGACTGCTCACTGTCCAACGTGCTGTACCGCTGGGACGCCGGTGCCATTGCGGTACGGATGGTGGATGCGGAAACAGTCCGTCTCCACCGGGAGCTCACTGCCGGTCAGCGTACCGAGGACATCGAGATCATGCGCACCAACGTGTCTTGGGGTATCGCTGACATAGCGGCAGCCGAAGGCAAGGAGCCAACCGACTCCGAGCTGAAGCTGGGCGACATGATCGCACAGCGCTACCGGTCTCTGTGGACCGAACTGCACGATGAGCTGGTCATAGATGCCGAGGAGCGCTACCGGATCAGAGAGCGTGTGGAGCGGGTCAACGGCCTCGGCTACGAAGTGGCCGGAATCGATCTCGTCCCTGAAGGTGACGGCAAGTCGCGCGTGAGGATGCGGCTCGCAGTACGGGGCCGCCGCCTTCACAAGCCGCCCCCCCTTCCAACTGCCCGCGGCGTAGGGGC
>CAZIEQ010000120.1:0-7487 GCA_964538725.1 uncultured Acidimicrobiia bacterium
CCGGCCGCGCGCCTGTCTCGCGTGCGGTCAGGTGTGATGCCGGCGGACGCGCGATGCGGACCGTTCGTCGACTGATCGCTATGCAGAGGCACTCGGCCCCTCCTCGGCCGCCGAGCGCCTCGGCTTCGACTCGGTGTGGTCCACCGAACATCATTTCGTCGACGACGGCTATATGCCGTCGCTGCTCGTCATGGCGGCCGCCATGGCTGCCCGAACCAGCCGGATCACGGTGGGTACCGGCGTCATCCTGGCACCCCTGCACAATCCGCTGCGGCTGGCTGAAGACGCCGCCACCGTCTCGCTGATCTCGCAGGGGCGGCTCGAGCTCGGCCTGGGGCTCGGCTGGTCTGCAGTCGAATTCGACGCGTTGGGAGCCGCGTTCACCCGCCGCGGGAAGGCCATGGATGAAACCATCGCCGTCCTGCGTCGTGCCTTCACTGGAGAACCTTTCCACCATCACGGAACGGTGTACTCGCTGCCCGAGGTGGCCATTCGCCCCGCCGCCGAGCATCCGGTGCCGATCGTGCTCGGCGGCACCGCGCCGGCTGCACTGCGACGCGCCGCCCGCTCCGCCGACGGCTTCTTCTCCAACGCCAAGCCCGATGACTTCGCCTCCCAGGCGGCGGTGATCCGCGACGAGTGGGACCGTGGCGGCATCGACGGGTCCCGTTTCCGTTGGTGGTTCTACGCGGTGATCTGGCTGTGCGACGACCCCGACCGGGGATGGGAGGAAATCCGGGACCACGTGTGGCTGATGCAGTGGAAGTACGGCGACATGGAGGCTGCCGCGACCCGGCGGGGCCTTGCCCGACCGCCGCTACCTCCACCCGGCTGGGAGAAGACTGCCCGCAAGGCGGTGCTGTGCGGACCGGCAGAGATGGTCGCGCAACAAGTGACGGCTGTCGAGGCGGCCGCCGGTGTAGATGTTCGCCTAGTGGCACGTTCATACTTTCCCGCACTGGAACAGCCCCGCCAGCTTGAACAACTGCAACGCCTGGGCGAAGAGCTACTGCCGCTGCGAGCCACGTGAAGGGAACGGCTCAGCCAGGGTTTTCCGCGGCCGGTTGGAACTGTTGGCTGTAGAGCCGGGAGTAGAGACCACCGGCCGTCATCAGACCGGCATGAGTTCCACGCTCCACGATGCGCCCTCCGTCAACAACGAGTATCTGATCTGCGGCGATGATCGTCGACAGCCGATGTGCGATCACCAGCGATGTGCGGTTGCGCCGCACCCGTTCCAGCGCCTCCTGGATCAGCCGCTCCGACTCCGCATCGAGGTGGGATGTGGCTTCGTCGAGTATCAGGATTTGAGGGTCTTTGAGAATCACCCGGGCGATGGCGACCCGTTGCTTCTCACCGCCAGACAGCCTGTAGCCGCGTTCACCCACCACAGTGTCGTATCCGTCTGGCAGTCCGGAGATGAAGTCGTGAATGTTGGCCGCCCGCGCCGCCGCCTCCAGTTGGCCGCCGCTGGCCTGCGGACGTGCATAGCGCAGATTGGCGGCGATCGTATCGTGAAACAGGTACGTCTCCTGGGTTACGACACCGATGTGGCTCATCAGCTCTTCGAGAACGACGTCTGTGACGTCGACATCGTCTATGGATACCCGCCCTCGGGTGACGTCGTAGAGCCGGGGGATCAGGTACGTCATGGTCGTCTTGCCGGCGCCGCTGGGTCCCACCAGCGCCACCAAGCTGCCGGGTTCGGCAACGAACTCAACTCCCCGCAGCGCCCAGCCGGTCGGTGTGCGGGCAGGAGCCTCCTCAGCCGCTGCCCCACCGCCCCAGGAGAATCTGCGCACCGCGTCGAGCCCGCTCTCCTTGTCGGGTGGATAGGAAAACCACACATCCTCGAAACGGACCCGACCGCGGACGCCGTCGAGCGGCATCGGGTCGGGCGGGTCGCCGATGACGTGTGGCAGATCGACGACTTCGAACACCCTCTCGAAGGAGACGAGCGAGGTAGCGAACTCGACGCGCGCATTGGACAGAGCCGAAAGCGGTCCGTAGAGCTGGGCGAGGTAGGCAGACAAGGCAACGATGGTTCCCACGCTGAGGTTTCCTTCGATGGCGAGCACCGCACCCACCCAGAACACCAGCGCCGACCCGACAGCCGAAAGCAGACCGAGGCCCATGAAGAACCAGCGGCCGATGAGGGCACGCCTCACCCCGAGGTCGCGAACTGCGGCGGCTTCGGCCGCGAACTTGACGTCTTCGTCCCGGGTGCGCCCGAACAGCTTTACCAGCAAGGCTCCGGAAACGTTGAGGCTCTCATTCACGGTCGCGTTCATGCGGGCGTTGTGTTCCATCTGCTCACGCGACACTCTGCGCAGTGCCCTTCCCACCCGACGGGAAGCGAGGAGGAAGAAAGGCAGTACGGCAACCGCCAACAGTGTGAGCCGCCATTCGAGGCGTGCCATCACCGCGACCGTGGCCACCGCGGCGAACAGGTTGGAGGCAATGGTGACGAGGGTGCCGGTCACCGCCTGTTGGGCTCCGACCACGTCGTTGTTGAGCCGCGACATCAACTCCCCGGTGCGGGTGGCGGTGAAGAAGGCAAGCGGCATCCGCTGCAGATGGCCGAACAGCTGGCAGCGGAGGTCAAAGATGATCCCCTCACCTGCAGATGCCGACGCCCATCGCTGGGCGACGCCGAGCGCCCCGTTGATCAGGGGGACCGCCACCATGGCAAGGCCCAGCCAGGTGACACGTCCAACATTGCCGTCGGGAATGGCACGGTCGATGAGGTCTCTGATGAGCAACGGAGGCAGCAGAGTCAGGGCGGTGATGACGACGATGGTTCCCAACACGACGCCAAGGGGTTTCAGATACGGCCGGCCGTAGCGTGCCACCCGGCGCAGCAGATCACGGTCGACCCGAGGCCGGTCCTGCTCCTCGTCGTAGCGGAGATAGGACCACCATCCTCCCGAGTGAAACACTGCGCCTCCCTTACGGCTGCGGCAGCGGGATCATGGTCTCGGCCATCTGCCAGCAGACCGCCTCTACAACCCCGTTGCGGCAGAACAGCTCGTAGCGATAACTGCCCCCCCGCCACGCCAGGCTGAGGCCTTCGGCGACACCGAAAGCTGCGATGTCACCAGTTTCGTCGCCGCCGTGGGGCAGACCGACACGCAGAACGGCCAGTTGCCCCGCGTCGCGACCGACCGAATACGGAGGCGTTGTCCACATACCGAAAGCAGCCGCCGTCTCGCCGTCGAGGAGCCCGGTGTCGGGTTCGAACACGAGCTGGCTGGTGACGGACTGGACCGCCTCAGGAACGACGCCGGGAAAGCGAATCGACGGCAATGCGGTGGCGACCTCGCGACGGCTCGCCTGGATGAAGCTCTGCACTCCGTTGCCGCGCCGCCATACTCTCGCCACCACCGTGTCCCGGTCGGCGATTCCTTCATCGAGACCGTCGTTGTGCCATGCGACGGCATCCACCGGTTGCACGGCAACAGGCTGATCGACCGCCAAAGGGCTAGTCGTGGTTGTCGTGGCGTCCCCGTGCACTATCCGACGCGACGCGTCGCCGACCCTCCCCAGAGGCTGTTCGCTGCAGGCAGCAGTCACCACCACGAGTGCCAGCATCGCTACGAGTCGACGTTGTTGGTTCATCATCATCCGCTTGCTGCATTTCCGTTCGGATGCGGGCGCGAGCGTAGGCATGCCCGGGGTGTTCATCGACGGGTTCGGAGAGATACGGTCCTCGGGATGGGCACCGCGACGTCATCGGCGGGATAACCTCTGCAGTGCATTGAAGATCCTGCTTCTAAACGGACCCAACCTGAATCTGCTCGGGGAGCGGGAACCCGAAGTGTACGGTTCGACCACACTCGCCGACGTGACGGCCAGATGTGCTGCCGACAGTGCGCGGTGGGGTGTCGAGCTGGACGCCTTTCAGTCGAATCACGAAGGCGCCCTCATCGATCGCCTCCACGCGGCGAGAGGCAGCTGCGACGGCATAGTGTTCAACCCCGGAGCCTTCACCCACTACTCATATGCCCTCCACGATGCCGTAGCCGCCGTAGCCATCCCGACGGTGGAGGTCCACATATCCAACATCATGCGGAGGGAGCGGTGGCGGAGGAGATCGGTCATTGCTCCCGCCGCGGTGCGCACCATCTACGGCCGCGGGGTTCGCGGCTACACCGACGCCGTGCGTCTCCTTGTAGCGCTGCGCCGCCGGCCGCCCACCACCATCTCCTACGGTTCGCACCTCGACCAAGTGGGCGACCTGCGCATCCCAGCAGATCCCGGACCCCACCCCGTTGTGGTGCTGCTGCACGGCGGATTGTGGCGCCACTCGTGGGCCCGCGACTTGATGGAGCCGGCGGCGGTAGACATGGCCGGGCGAGGCTGGGCGACTTGGAACGTCGAATACCGTCGTGTCGGGTCAGGCGGAGGGTGGCCGGCCACCATGGAGGACGCCGCGGCCGCGATCGACGCCGTCATCGACCTGGCAGACGATCACAGGCTCGACGCCTCCAATGTCACCGTGGTCGGGCATTCGGCGGGCGGACAGTTGGCGCTGTGGAGCGGAGCCAGAAGCCGCTTGCCTGCGGGCTGCCCCGGTGCCGGGCCGCGCCTGCAACCACAGCGAATCCTTGCCTTGGCCCCGATGGCGCATCTCGCCGCGGCCCACGCCGCCGACGTGGGCGACGGCGCGGTGGCCGACCTGCTGCGCCGCTCCCCGCCCCACGATCGCTATTCCAAGGCGGATCCGGCCGCCCTGGGGCCATGGACCGTACCCACCACGATCATCCACGGCGCCGACGATTCTCTGGTGCCGACCCACCTGACAACCGAGTTCGTTGCCGCCGTGGGTGGTCCAATCGAAGTGAGGATCGAACCGGGCGTGGGTCATTTTGATGTCATCGACCCAGCCGGGGAGGCCTGGAAGGCCGTAATCACTGCCCTGGAGGCGTCTTACCCGCGCCGTCGCGCGTAAGACGGTTTTGTCATTCGCCGCCGACGAGCCCGGCGATCCGGGTGAGTCCCTCCACCAGTTCCTCTTCGGCAACGGCGAAGGAGAACCGCGAGTAGCCGGGAGCTCCAAACGCCTCCCCCGGCACGTATGCGACGTCCACCTCGTCGAGGATGAGGTCGGCCAACTCCACAGTCGAACGGGCTTTCCGACCGCGCAGCGGTGCCCCGAGGAGCGCCGTCAGTTTGGGAAAGGTGTAGAAAGCGCCCTGCGGCTCGACGAGGTCTATCCCCGGCACCCGGCGCAGCATGTCGACCATGATGCGGCGGCGGCGGTCGAATATCTCTCGCATCTCAGCGACGACATCCTGCGGTCCTGTGATTGCTGCCATCGCCGCCCGTTGGGACACGTTCGACACGTTGGAAGACATGTGGGACTGCATGCGGGTGGCTGCGGCCGCTACCTCCGGCGGAGCCACCAGCCACCCGACGCGCCATCCGGTCATGGCATATGTCTTGGCCACACCGCTGATGACGACACAGCGGGCGGCGATCTCGGGAACGAGAGCAGGCAGCGCAGAGAACACCGCAGGTGAATAGACGAGGTTTTCATAGATCTGATCGGTGACGACCCAGATGTCGTGCGCAGCGGCCCAGCGTCCGATGGCCTCCGTCTCGGCGGCTCCATACACGACGCCCGACGGATTGCTCGGCGACGTGAACAGCAGCATCTTCGTGCGGTCGGTGCGGGCGCCTTCCAGCTGGTCGACGGTGACCCTGAGCCCTTGTTCCGATCCGGCGAACACCGGCACCGGGTCCCCACCGGCCAGCCTGATCATCTCGACATACGAAACCCAGTAGGGGGCGGGGAGGATCACCTCGTCACCGGGGTCCAGAAGAGCTGCACAGGCCACATAGACGGCCTGCTTGGCACCGTTGGACACAACGACGTTGGAGGACGTCAGCGAAATACCGGTCTGTGCCGAAGTGACCGCAGCCACCGCATCTCGGAGCTCGGGAAGCCCCGCCGCCGGGGTGTAGTGGTGGTTGGCAGGATCGGCCGCCGCCTCACGAGCGGCCTCTACTACATGGGCTGGGGTGGGAAAGTCGGGTTCACCGAGTCCGAACCCGATGACCTTCCGCCCTGCAGCGCGCAGGGAACGCGCTTTGTCGCTGATCGCCATCGTCGCCGACGGCGCGATGCGCTGCAACCGCGTGGAGATGTCGATGGTTTAGCCTCGGTCGCCGCGAGTATTCGAGCATAGTGAGACCACGATGAGCAACATCCCGACACTGCCCGAAGAGCTGCGTCCCGCCGACGGCAGATTCGGCTCGGGACCGTCGAAAGTGCGTCCGGAGGCACTGCAGGCGTTGGCGGCCACGGGAACCAGTTTCATGGGCACCAGCCACCGCCGCCATGGAATCCGTTCCGTGGTGGGGCGGCTGCGTGCCGGACTCGCCGACCTGTTCTCCTTACCCGACGGATACGAGGTCGTGCTGGGCAATGGAGGAACGACCGGCTTCTGGGATGCGGCACTGTTCTCTCTCATCGAGCGACGCAGCCAGCATCTGGCTTTCGGCGAGTTCTCCGCCAAGTTCGCCGCCGCCGTAACCGGGGCACCGCATCTCGACGAGCCTCACGTCATCGAAGCCCCACCGGGCACCTGCCCGCGTCTGCAGGCTTCGCCCGATATCGACTTCTACGCCCTCACCCACAACGAGACCTCGACGGGGGTGATGACCGCGATTCGCCGCCCCGCCGCCGATGGCCTGGTTGCGGTCGATGCAACGTCTGCAGCCGGGGGTCTTCCAGTCGATCCGGCAGAGTTCGACGTCTACTACTTCGCCCCGCAGAAGGCCTTCGCCGCCGATGGCGGCCTGTGGGCTGCTCTGATGTCACCCGCGGCACAGGAACGCATCGGGCGCATCGCGTCGTCGGAACGGTGGGTGCCTCGGTTCTCCGACCTGTCGATCGCCCTCACCAACAGCCGCAAAGACCAGACCTACAACACGCCGGCACTGGCGACGATCTTCCTCTTCACCGACCAGGTGGAGTGGCTGTTGGCGCGGGGTGGGCTGCCGTGGGCAGTGGAACGATGCCGCACATCCGCCGGCGTCGTCTACGGATGGGCGGAGCAATCGGCGATCGCGGAACCTTTCGTTGCCGACGACACACTGCGCAGCTCCACTGTGGCCACCATCGACTTCGCATCAGAAGTGTCGGCCGAGCGGTTGGCGACGGCGCTGCGGACCAACGGGATCATCGACATCGAGGGCTACCGGAAACTGGGACGCAACCAGCTACGCATCGCCATGTTCCCGGCCATCGAACCGACCGACCTGAAACGCCTCACCGAAGCCATCGACTGGCTCGCAGCCCGGGTCTAGGGGCTCAGGCACGCCCCGCCCGTCCCGTCCCGTCCCGTCCCGTCCCGTCCATTTTGGCGTTCCTCAGCGCCACCCCCCGCCGCTCAGCGACGCCAAAATGGAAGTCCCCTCGTTTTTGCGTTCCTCAGCGCCAGCCCCCGACGCTCAGCGACGCCGATACGAGAGGCGCGGTC
>CAZIEQ010000121.1:0-7385 GCA_964538725.1 uncultured Acidimicrobiia bacterium
CCCCGCAGCGCCCCCCCGGCGCGAGCCCCCCGACGGAGGCCCCGCCAGCAACTCGGCGGAAACCGGGGGGAAATCGAAGCGCTGAGTCCTGCTGCGAATGGTGTCGAGCAACTTGTACGGCTCGGTGGTGGCGAGAACGAACACCACATGGCCAGGCGGCTCCTCCAGCGTCTTCAGCAGAGCGTTACCGGCAGCTCGCGACAGCATGTGTGCCTCATCCAGGATGTAAATACGGTGGGCGCCCTCGGCCGAGGCGACCACGCCAACGTTCTGGCGTATCTCCCGCACATCCTCGACTTTGTTATGCGACGCGGCGTCCAATTCGATGACGTCGAGGGATGTGCCTTCATCGATGGCAGCACAGGAGGCGCACGAGTTGCACGGCTCGCCGTCGGGCTGGCGGTCGGAACAGTTCAACGTCTTGGCAAGCAGCCGTGCAGTCGTTGTCTTGCCCGTGCCTCGGGGGCCTGCGAAGAGGTATGCGTGCGCCACCACAGCGTCCACCACCTCGTTCGACAAGGTGCGTGTCACGTGATCCTGGCCTATGACCTGATCGAAGCGCCGCGGCCGGTAGCGGCGATACAGGGCCTTGTAATCCATTCGTGGCCGATCGTACAGCTGCGGATCGGCAGCCGGAGCCGCTGGGACCGGGCAACACGGAAAACGCCCAACCGCCACGCCACAGCGGGTAGCTTGCACCGATGCGTCTCGGCATCGATCTCGACGGCGTCGTCGCCAACTTCAATGCAGGCTGGATCGGGCGCTACAACGAAGATTTCGGGAGCGACCTTCACCCCGACATGGTCACAACATGGGGAGCCATGGTGCCCATCACCCACTTCGAAACGATGGCGGAGTTCTGGCGTTGGTCGGCGGGGGGTGACGACAGGCCGAGCGTGTTTCGAAACCTCGACACCTACCCGGGCGCCGTCGAGACACTGTGGGCTCTGCGCCGCCGCGGCCACGACATCGTGATTCTCAGCACCAAACCCGGGTTCGCAGTGCACGACACCTTCCACTGGATCGCCGACAAGCGACTCCCCACCCGGGAAGTTCACCTCACCGACGACAAGGCTGCCGTCGCCTGCGACGTCTACCTCGAAGACGCTCTCCATCAGCTGGAGGCGATGGCAGCGCGCCGGCCGGAAGCCACTGTGTGTCGCTTCATCCGACCGTGGAACCATTCCCTTCCCGGGGTCCTCGACGTGTCCACTTGGGAAGCCTTCGCTGAGGTGATCACCGAGATCGAGTGATACGTGTTTCCCGACTCGTCCCGTCGGCAGCGATCGGTGTAGCCTCAAGCCGTCCGCCCCTGCGGACCCGACCGAGGACAAGGAGACAGCCCATGAAGTTGCGCAGGCTGCTCGTCGTGCTCGTCGCATTCGCCCTCATAGCCGCCGCCTGTGGCGACGATGAAGGCAGCGACACGACGACCCAGACTGAGCCGCCGACCACGGCGACTACCCAGCCGGCCGGCGATACGTCCACAACGACACAGGCCACAACGACAACCAGCACGACTACGACCACGATGGCCGACCCGAAGGCAGACTGGCCCGACAAGATCGTCGTCGGTTTCATCCCTTCGGAGCGCCAGGAGACTCTGCAGGACACGATCCAGCCGTTCATGCAGGCACTGTCCGACGCCCTGGGAATAGAAGTCGAGGGTGTGGTCACTACCGACTACAACGGTCTGGTGGTTGCTTTGGGAACCGGCCAGGCCGATTTCGGTGCTTTCGGTCCCTTCGGCTACGTGCAGGCGAAGAACCAGTATCCAGACATCGAAGTGCTGATCCAGTCGATCCGCTTCGGGTCGGACCTCTACCACGGCCAGTGGTTCACCAACGATCCGTCCATCTGCGAAGCGGATCCCGTTCCCGGTGCAATCGAAAACGAAGGTGGATCACCGATCCTCAAGGGCCCGACGGAGGTCAAGGCGTTGCAAGTTGGATGGACGTTCGGCGATGCCGGACTGGAGCCCGAGTTCCTCGACGACGGCACAGCCGTCGATCCAGGCCTGGCATGCATGGCCCCGCTGACGTCGGTAGTCGGCAAGCGGATCGCCTTCACCAGCTCGACGTCGACATCCGGCGCCGTGTTCCCGCAGCTCCAGCTGCTCAATCTGGGAATCGACCTCGACTCGGACATCGCGTTCGAGTATCTCGGCTCACACACCGACTCCGTCAACGCCGTCTACAACGGTGACTTCGACATCGGCGTCTCCTTCGATGACGCCCGGCGCAGCCTGCGCAAAGACTTCCCCGACGTGGGGTCGAAGGTGATCGTGTTCAACGTCACCGACGACATTCCCAACGACGTGGTAGCCGTGCGCGGCGACCTTCCCGACAATCTGAAGCAGGCGTTCTTCGACGCAGTCCAGGCTTACCTGGAGACCGACGAAGGCGAAGCAGTGCTCGACGAGATCTACGGCTGGACCGATATCCGGCCGGCGGTCGAAAGCGACTTCGACGTCGTTCGCGAAGCCGCCGACAAGCTCGGCGTCACCGAAGACTGACCGAGACGAGATCATTCGGGGGGCTGTCTCCGCGACGGCCCCCCGATCTCGACTCATGATCGAGCTCACCGACACATCCGTTGTGTACCCCGGGGGTCTGCGGGCACTCGACGGCGTCACGCTGACCATCGAAGACGGTGAGTTCGTCGTAATCGTCGGGTTGTCCGGCGCCGGCAAGTCGACGCTGCTGCGAACCATCAACGGGCTGGTTCCCAGCTCGGGGGGCACCGTGTCGGTGCTGGGCCGACGGGTGGATCAGGCCGGAGCCAAGGAGCTGCGGCGAGTTCGCTCCGATGTGGGGATGATCTTCCAGACGTTCAACCTGGTGAACCGGTCCCGGGTCCTCACAAACGTGTTGATGGGCAGGCTGTCGATGGTGCCCCGGTGGCGGTCACTGCTGGGTCTGTGGCCGGATGCCGATCGTGAGATCGCCCTGCGATCACTGGAGCGCGTCGACATCGTCGAGAAGGCGTACGTGCGGGCATCCAACCTGTCGGGCGGCCAGCAGCAACGGGTGGGCATCGCCCGCGCTCTCGCTCAGGAGCCGTCGATCATCCTCGCCGACGAGCCGGTGGCGTCGCTGGACCCGGTGACATCACATATGGTGATGCGGGATCTGCAGCGCATCAATCGTGACCTTGGGATCACAACGCTCATAAACCTCCACTTCCTCGATCTGGCACGGGCATACGGGAAACGCCTCATAGGGCTGCGTGACGGACGG
The DNA here is from genome assembly GCA_964538725.1 of uncultured Acidimicrobiia bacterium. Lineage (GTDB taxonomy): Bacteria > Actinomycetota > Acidimicrobiia > Spongiisociales > JAOTWH01 > CAZIEQ01. The sequence goes on from CAZIEQ010000121.1 coordinate 3,240, forward strand.
CTCGTCTACGACGGCGACATCGCCGACGTCGACGACGCCACCTTTCGCGAGATATACGGCCGCGCCATAACTCCCGACGATCTCCTCGAGGTAACGGGCGCGTGACGGCGGAGGCGACCGCCCTCCGTCCGGCTCCCCCCGCCACAGCAGGTCGCTACTTCCTCCCTCTGGCCGCCGCCGTCGCCCTCACCGGCACCGCCGGACTCGTGGTAGGGGACATCGCCATTCTGTGGGGTGCAGCCATCGGGTTGATAGCTGCCGCTGCCCTGTGGTGGCTCGACCTCGCCCGGTCGCCGTTGCTGGCGGCGTCCGTGACCGTCGCCGGCGCCATCGGCGGTGCATGGGTAGGCGGTGTCCTCGACCAGCGCTCGGGACCTATCGACCTGGGGTTGAGCCTGGCGGCCGGAGCAGGTTTTGCCGCCGTCGGCCTCGTCGTCGGCCTGGTTCTGGCGGCCCAGCGGGGAGGTCCCTACCACTACGGCACCGCGGTGACCGGCGCTCTTGCCTGGGGGGTTGCCGCCACGATGGCGTTGCTGTGGGGCACACAGATGGGATACCTGGACGCTCTGAAACCGGCCGCCGTCGAAGCCGGGGAGATCCAAGGTCTCGACGCCACCTTCTTCTTCTGGGTGGGAGTCATCGTCGTCGCCGTCGGGCTGGGCGCCAACCTGTCGCTGTGGGTGGGGTCTCCCGCCCTTGCAGGAACGGCCGCCGCGATTGTGTTCACCGTGTTCTGCGCCAACTTGATCGGGTTCAGCGTCCGTGACCTCTTCACCGAGATAACCGAGCTCGGCGACCTGGAGAACGACTTCAACTTCTGGCCTCCCCAGTTCAGCTGGCCGCGTTTCAAAGGGGCCGACTCCGAACTCCAATGGCTCACACCCATGATCGAAACATTGCAGATCGGGGTGTTCGGCGCCACCATCGGCTGTTCCGTCGCCTTGCCACTCGCCTTCCTGGCGTCCCGCCCCACCACATACAACAGTGGCGCGTTCTGGCTCGCCCGCTTCTTCATGAATGTCGTCCGCACCATTCCCGACCTGTTCTGGGCGATCTTCTTCGCCACCGCCGTCGGGTTCGGCTCTCCGTTCGCCGGGGCACTGGCAATGGTCATGTTCTCGTTGGCGATCATGGCCAAGCTGCTCTCCGAGACCGTGGACACGATTCGCCCCGGCCCGTTGGAGGCCGCCCGCGCCGCAGGCAGCCGCCACTCCCAGATGGTGCACTACGCCGCCTTCCCCCAGGTCGCACCCAACTACGTTGCTTACGCCCTGTACATCTTCGAGCTCAACATCAGGGCCTCGGTGGTGATCGGAATCGTCGGCGCCGGCGGCATCGGCAGGCTTCTCGACGAGCAGCGGAACTTCTTCCAGTGGGACCGGGTGCTGGCAATCGTCATCGTCATCTTCGTCGCTGTTGTCATCATCGAGACGGTGAGCGTCGTCGTGCGCAGGAGACTGGTTTGAAACCCGAGACCCGTGCTCGCGACGTTCCCCGGCCCCGGGAGCCGAAATCCACCAACATCATCCGCTGGGTGGTGGTCGTGGCCGTCGTCGGTCCCCTGATATGGAGCATTCTCGGCCTGGGGATCAGACCGGCGCGTATCTGGGATGCTCTCGGTCCCGGCGGGTCGGTGTGGACCATGGTGGGTGCCATGATCCCGCCCGACTTCGAGGGTTCCGGCCGGACATTCGAAAAGATCCTCGAGTCGCTGTACATCGCCTGGGTAGGCACCATCATCGGTGCCATCTTCTCATTCCCCCTCGCATTCCTCGCCGCCACCAACATGGCGCCTCGCTGGGTAACCACCCCGGTGCGCGGCCTGCTGTCGGGTATCCGCGCCTTTCCCGAGCTGGTGCTGGCCATCATCCTCATCCCCGCCCTCGGCCTGGGCCCGTTCACCGGCACTCTCGCCATCGGCATTCACTCCATAGGCACGCTGGGGAAACTGTCGTCCGAGGTGATCGAAGGCATCGACCACGGGCCGCTGGAGGCGATGCAGGCTGCCGGCGGCACCCGCATGACCGCGATTCGCTACGGCGTGCTCCCCCAAGCGATGCCGAACATCCTCGCCTACTGGATCTACCGCTTCGAGATCAACATTCGCGCCTCGGCCGTTCTGGGAGTCATCGGAGCAGGGGGGGTTGGGGCCGAGCTCGTAGGCCGCCTCAAGTTCAATGAGCTGGCGCGGGCTTCTCAGGTGCTGGTGCTGACCATTGTCACGGTGCTGGTCATCGACTCCATCTCAGGCGCTGTGCGGCGCCGCATCATCTCGGGGGAGCCCACCGGGGGGAGTCTGGGGAAAGTGTTGCACTGGTTCGGGCGCAAAGATGTGAACGTGGCGGCACCCGAACCGGCCGAATGAGCAGCTACCGAAGACGCACCAGGGAGATAGCCGAACAGAGAGAAGCAGATCACCTGGCGCCGGCGGCGACCCTGTCATCTGGGTCCCTCGGAAGGGTGCACTTCGAGCCGCCAGACTCTTCGCGGACCGTGTTCGAGGTCGACCGCGACCGCATCATCCACTCCAAGGCGTTCCGCCGACTGAAGCACAAGACCCAGGTGTTCATCAATCCCGACGGCGACCACTACGTGACTCGGCTCACCCACACCTTGCAGGTCACCGAAGTGGGACGGTCGATCGCAGCCTATCTGGGACTCAACGAGACCCTCACCGAGGCGATCTGCCTCGGCCACGACGTGGGGCATTCACCTTTCGGACACATCGGCGAAGAGGCTCTCAGCCCCTACGTCGAGAGCGAATGGCTCCATTCCCAACAAAGTGTCCGCGTCTTCACGGTGCTGGAACCACTCAACCTGACAGCGGAGACACTCGACGGAATACGCGCTCATTCCTGGAAGATCGAACCTCCGCCGTCGACGGCCGAGGGGATGGTATGCCGCTTCGCCGACCGCATCGCCTACCTGACGCACGACGTCTCCGATGCACTGCGCGCCGGGATCTTGCAGCTCTCCGACCTGCCATCGGGGCCGGCAGTCATTCTCGGTGACCCCGGGTCGGGGTGGATCCGAACCATGGTGGAGGCGGTCGTCGAGGAGACTCTGCGCACCCAGGAACTCGCCATGGCACCTCCGGTGCTGGCGGCCATGCACGAGCTGCGTGAATTCATGTTCCAGCGGGTCTACCTGCGTGACGACTCCGAACATCAGAAGCAGCGCGCCACATTGATTCTCGGTCAGCTGGTCGACCACTACCTGCTCCATCCCGACGAGATCCCCGACAGCTACCGCCATGCCGAGGCGGGAAAGACCATCCAGGTCCTCGACTATGTCGCCGGCATGACCGACCGCTACGCACTGCGTATGCACGCCGCACTCAAACCTCGCTGACCGCTCAGCCCAGCCTTGTCAAGACGACAAACCCGAACATGCACATCCCCGTCCATCCCAGTGCGGCCCCTGCGTAAAAGCGGCGCCACCGCCTCCACGTCCCCACGTTGCGCAGCCAGCTCCCAAACCAAGCCCATGCCACGAGTCCGCTGGGCAGCCCCACCCCGAGCACGATGCTCACAGGGACGTTCCACGGGATGAGCAGCCATGCGGTGGGAGCCGCCACCACCAACAGCAGCACGGCAAGAGCTGCTTTGGCGAGCTCGGTCACATCGCCGGAACGATCCGGCCATAACAACACCACCCCCACCAGCAGCAGTCCGGGATAGGTGAGAGCGGCCACGGCGGCAGCGCGGGCACTGGGCTGCGTCACTGCGCTCAGGGTATAGAACCGAGGGCCCGCAAAAGCGGACCCCCGGTTCGTGTGTCCTCGTTGCCTCGTCAGCTGATGCCTGCATGCCTGACATGCCGCGGCCGCGCGGCGAACCGGAAACGGCCCTCGAGCGCGTCGTGATCGCTGGCACGCAAGGCCGTCGTCGGGTCTTCACCCAACGATGCCGGGAACGGGGTGTTGAAGTGCAGGATGTCGGTTCCTGCCAACAACCATCCCAGAGGCTGGCTCACCAGCATGTGATCCAGGATCTGGCTGTTGCCGTCGAACACGAAGCTCCAACGCTGCGAACGGCTCTCCCCGAACAGCAAGTTGCTCAGGAAACGGGGGCCCCGGGAACCGGCGAGGATGGCCGCCGGATGGTCCGGACCTTCACCCGGCTCACCGAACTCGAAGTCGTTCAG
>CAZIEQ010000122.1:0-7374 GCA_964538725.1 uncultured Acidimicrobiia bacterium
GACATCGAAGCCCATGACGACGGTTTCGCCGTCACCGGCTCGGGTTCCTACGCGGGCGGGGTCGTGGACGCCGCGGGGGATCATCGCATTGCCATGGCCGCCGCGGTTGCTGCAGCCGGCTGCTCGAAGGTGGTGACGGTGCACGGCGCCGAGGCAGCCGATGTGTCATGGCCCGGCTTCTTCGCGATGCTGGAGGAAACTTGCTCGTCGCCATAGATGGGCCCGGTGGTGTCGGCAAGACCACGGTGAGCAGGCTGCTGGCGGGCCGTCTCGGTGTTGGGTACCTCGATACGGGTGCCTATTACCGCACCGCGACGCTGCTTGCGCTGCGCGGCGGGATCGACCCTGCGGATGAAGATGCCGTTGTCACCGCCGTTGAGGCAGCAGATTTCGACTTCGATGACGGCGCGATGCTGCTCGACGGGAGTCCTGTCGGGCCTGCACTGCGGGGGTCAGAAGTCACCGCCCATGTCAGCATCGTTTCCGCCCATCCGCGGCTGCGGGAGGTCCTTGTCGCCCGGCAGCGGGCGTGGGTACGCCGGCGAGGTGGCGCCGCGGTCGTCGAAGGTCGTGACATCGGCACGGTGGTCTTTCCACGGGCACCGGTCAAGGTGTTCCTCACCGCCCCCGAGCCGGTACGGGCGGCGCGGCGCACCGATGATCCCGAAGCGACGGGACGCAACGTGGAGGAGGTGGCCGCGGATCTGCGGCGGCGTGACTCCTACGACTCCGAGCGCACCGTGGCCCCATTGCGCCCCGCCGCCGACGCCTTCATCATCGACACCTCCCACCTGGGTGCCTGCCAGGTGGCCGACAGGATTTTCGAACTCGTCGCGGCCGGCGGCGAGTCCTAGGCGGTCAGCGCGTCGAGGGCGTCTGCCGCATGCCATGACCTGTCGGCCTGCAACGGGCCCCCACCACCCGGGCTGCGGGCGGTGACGCCGCCTTCCACCAGCGCCTGCACTGCCGCCAACATGATGCGCAGCGACCGCGGCAGCGGGAAGTATTCGTCTTCAGAGGTGACGTGGAGTTCCTCCACCTCGTCGGGCCCCGCGATCGCTTCGACTACCGCCCGCACCGACTGGTCGGGCGCAGACGCCCCGGCGGTGACACCGACTGTCCCTGCCCCGGCCAGCCATTCGTCGTCGACGGCAGCCGGCCCGTCCACGCGGTAGGCGGGGGTTCCCAGGAAGCGGGCCACCCTGACGAGAGCCTCGGTGTTTGAAGACGTCTCCGATCCGACAACGAGTACCACGTCGCAGCGATCCGCCAACTGGCGGACCGCCGTCTGCCGGTTGGTGGTCGCATAGCAAAGGTCGCTTCTGCGGGCCGTCCACAGCTGCGGAAACCGGGATCTGGCCTCGTCGAGGACTCCTTCCCATTCGAACATGCCGAGCGTGGTCTGCGCTACGAGGGCAACTCTCGCCGCGTTGTCGGCGCGAAAGCCTTCGAGGCCCCTGACCGGATCAACGAGTGTGACCGCGTCGGGTGCTTCCGCGATGGTGCCTACCGCCTCGTCGTGGCCGTGGTGGCCGACATAGATGAGGCTGTAGCCCTCCGCAGCCCGCTTCTTCACCTCATGATGGACCTTGGTGACCAGGGGGCATACCGCATCGACCATGACTGCGGCGCGATCGCCTGCCGCGGCCACCACATCGGGTGCGGAGCCGTGGGCGGACAGCATCACGGGAGATCCGCTGGGAACAGCGTCGACGTCGTCGACGAAAACCACACCGGCATCTTCGAAGGCCCCCACGACGGCGGCGTTGTGGACGATCTCGTGGTAGCAGTAGACCGGCGGTTCGAAGACCCGCACCATCCAGGTGAGCGCCTTGATCGCCATCTCGACCCCGGCACAGAAGCCCCTAGGTGAGGCGAGCAGGACCTTCGGCGGCATGGCGGGGATGGTATCGAGAGTACAGAGACAGCTACCCAACGACATTGTGTAACGTATTTCAACGATATATCACACCCAGAGGAGAGTATGGGAAAGATCGAGGCTGGGGATATGAGCAACCTGCAATCTGCAATCGACGAACTTGCCGAAGGTTGCGTCTTGGCTCTGTGTGACCACCTGTCCGCTGGTGCGACGCCCATTACATCAAACATTGGGCAGACGGCGGAGACACCAGCCTGGACAACCTGGTGCTGTTGTGCAGACGCCACCATCGCATGGTTCATGAAGGACCGGTGGCTCTGCCGCCGTAAGCTCCCGCCATGGTCTCCGCCACCCCTTCTGCCGTCCACCGCCGCCGCTTGTGAGCCTGCTGCCAGTTGTTGCCGTTGTGGGCCGTCCCAATGTGGGCAAATCCACCCTGGTCAATCGCATCCTGGGCCGACGCGCCGCCGTGGTCGAGGAGAAGCCGGGTGTCACCCGGGACCGTAAAGAGTTCGTTGCCGACTGGGCGGGCAGCGAATTCGTCGTTGTCGACACCGGAGGGTGGGAAATCGATCCGCAGGGGGATCTCACCTGGGGTATCCGCGAACAGGCGGAGGTTGCCTTGCGTAGCGCCGACGTAGTGGTGTTCGTCACCGACGCCCGCACCGCCGTTACCGACGACGACGTCGGCGTTGCCCGCGTCGTGCAGCGGGCAGATGTGCCCTATCTATTCGTTGCCAACAAGGCCGACAGCCCGAAGACGGAACTGGAATTGGGGCACCTGTGGGGTTTGGGGCTGGGGGAGCCGCTGCCGATTTCGGCGCTTCACGGCCGGCGTACCGGCGAGTTTCTCGACCGGCTGCTGGGTGTGCTGCCCGCATGTGGAGCCGGCGGCGGGGAGGACATGGTGCCCACCCTCGCCATCATCGGCCGGCCCAACGTCGGCAAGTCGACTTTGCTCAATCGGCTTCTCGGCGAACCGCGAGTCCTCGTTTCGGAAACGCCGGGGACGACACGCGACGCCGTCGACGCCATCGTCGAGTTGGAAGGCGAACCGTTCAGGATCTTCGACACGGCGGGCATTCGGCGGGCGCCCAAGATCAAAGAGTCGACCGAGTGGTATTCGGTGCGTCGCGCCCGCGAGGCTCTGCACCGGGCCGATGTGGTCCTGCTGATGGTGGATGGCACCCAGGGAGCCACCCACCAGGAACAAAGGCTCACCGAGGAGATCGCCACCGCCGGTGTCGGCCTGGTGGTGCTGCTCAACAAGTGGGATGTCGTCGACACGGAACAGAAGGAAACCACATCCGAGTCTGTGGCCGACCGGCTCGGTTTTGCGGCGTGGGCCCCCGTGGTCAGGGTGTCGGCGCTGACAGGCGCCCGCATCCACCGTATCGGGGGCGCGGTCACATTGGCATTGCAGAATCGGCGGCGCCGCATCCCCACTCCTACCTTGAATCGGCTGATCCGCAGGTGGCAGGAGGCCCACCCACCTCCGGTGCGGAAGAACAAACGGGCCCGAGTCATCTATGCCGTCCAAGCTGGAGTGAATCCGCCTACGATCGTGCTGTTCGTCCGTGGTGGGCGGCTCGGCGCTGATTATCTGCGATTTCTCGAGAACCGGCTCCGGGACGAGTTCGACTTCATGGGCACGCCAATGCATATGTTGACAAGGCGGCGGCATAGGAGACCGGACAATGAGTGAGTCGGAACGGTTTCGCGAGGCGGCGGAGCGGATGCGGCGCGGCGGCCCGCAGCGGCACCACGCAAAGCTGGCAGACCAGGGGAAGCTGTTCGTCAGGGACCGCATCGGGTTGCTGTGCGACGAAGGCAGCTTCGTCGAAGACGGGCTGTTCGCCAACGCGCTGGCGGAGGATCTGGGCGCAGACGGGGTTGTCACCGGCCGGGGAACGGTCGACGACCGACCGGTAGTGGTGGTTGCCAACGACGCCACGGTGAAGGCGGGCAGTTGGGGGGCGCGGACGGTGGAGAAGATCATCCGCGCCACGGAGATGGCATACGACGAGCTACTGCCGCTGTTCTGGCTGGTGGATTCTGCGGGGGCCCGCATCACCGACCAGATCGACATGTTCCCCGGACGCCGGGGTGCAGGCCACATCTTCTACAACCAGATCCGCCTGTCGGGGCGCGTGCCGCAGATCTGTTGTCTGTTCGGCCCTTCCGCAGCAGGCGGCGCCTACATCCCGTCGTTCTGCGACGTGGTTGTCATGGTGGAGGGCAGGGCGTCGATGTATCTGGGCTCGCCGCGCATGGTGGAGATGGTGGTGGGGGAGCAGACCACCTTGGAGGAGATGGGCGGGGCCCGCATGCACTGCACTGTTTCGGGATGCGGAGACGCGCTCGCCTCATCCGATGAGGATGCCATCGCCTGGGCGAGGATGTATTTCTCCTACGTGGCCGACCACTATCGGGCTATGCCCCCCCAGTGGGCACCCGCCGGACCCGAACATCGGGACCCGGCAGCGTTCCTGCCAGACGATCCTCGTGCCGGCTACGACATGAGGGACTTTCTCGGCGGTGTGTTCGACGCCGACAGCCTTTTCCAGATCAAAGAACTCTATGCCCGTGAGGTCATCACCGCTTTCGCCCGTCTCGACGGCAAGACGGTGGGCATCGTGGCTTCCCAACCCAACCATCTCGGCGGGGTGCTGTTCGTCGACTCTGCAGACAAGGCGGCCCGTTTCATGTGGCTGTGCGACGCTTTCAACATCCCGCTGGTCTTCTTCTCCGATGTGCCAGGCTTCATGGTCGGCACCAAGGTGGAGCGGGAAGGCATCATCCGCGCCGGAGCGAAGATGCTGACCGCGGTGGCCGAGGCCACTGTCCCCCGGGTGTCGGTGATGGTGCGCAAGTCATACGGCGCCGGCCTGTATGCGTTTTCCGGCCCCGGCCTCAACCCGGAGGCCACCCTGGCCCTACCCGGTGCCGAGATCGCCGTCATGGGCCCCGAGGCGGCCGTCAACGCCGTCTTCTTCAACAAGATCCAGGAGCTTCCTCCCGACGATCGGGAGGATTTCGTTGCCGCCCGCCGCGCCGAGTTCCTCGCCGACGTTGATCTGCTGCGTCTCGGAGCCGAACTGATCGTCGACCATGTCGTCCAGGGGGACGAGTTGCGTGCCGAGTTGATTGCCCGCATCGACTTCGCCTCTCGCAAGGACCGCCGCTTCTCCGACCGCCGCCACGGGGTGCCTCCGGTATGAGCGAACCGGCCACCGGAGAGCACACCCCGCTGGGTTTCTGGATCTTTGTCGTGCTCGCCGGCCTGTATCTGGCGGTTCGCCTGGTGCAGGGTGTCGCCTGGCTGGTGGACCGGCTTGGATGATCAGCCCAGCCGGGCGAGCACGTCGGCCATGACCTCCACCGACGCAACGTTCTGCGGGTAGAGGAATACCTGCACCTCGTCGATGCCGGCGGCGGCGAACGCTGCCAGCCCGGCGGCGAGACGCAGCATGCGGCGGACACCTACGGGAGTGAACGGCCGGCGAGTCAGGTGCCCGCTTGCCGTGTCAGCGGCCGGCGTTGCGGATCACTTCGAGGAAGACAGCACCGTAGGTCGCAAGCTTCTTCGGGCCGACCCCGCTGATCGACAACAGCTCAGCCTCGGTCGCCGGCTGCCGTTCCGCCATTGCCAGCAAGGTGACGTCGCTGAACACCACATAGGCGGGCACATTGCGCTCGTCGGCCAGGCTGCGCCGCAGCCGCCTGAGTTGTTCGAAGAGCGGGGAGTCGCGCAACTCGTCGCCCACCGCGCTCAGCGACGGGTGTGCCCTGGGGTGTGCCGTCGTCAGACCCTCGAGGATGTCGGTCTCGAGGCAGATGTCGCACGAGGTGCCACACGGCTCGAGTTGCTCGCCGAACCACCCCGCCAGCGATCGATGCCTGCACGAGCGCCCCTCCGCCCAGGCGTACATTGCACGCACCTGACGGCGATGCCACTGCGCCATCTCCGAGGCGTCGGTCATCCTGTCGAGGTTGATGACGTCTGCCCACGAGTAGAAGAGGATGCAGTTGCTGGACAGACCGTCTCTTCCTGCCCTGCCGATCTCCTGGTAGTAGCCCTCGACCGACTTCGGCATGTCACGGTGAACGACGTAGCGGACGTTGGATTTGTCTATCCCCATGCCGAAAGCGACGGTGGCACAGACGACCTCGACATCATCGTGGATGAAAGCGTCCTGTACCCTGCTGCGCTCTGCGGAGTCCAGACCGGCGTGATAGGGGAGAGCCGTGATCCCCAGGCTCGAAAGGTACGCCGCGGTGGACTCGGCGGAAGCTCTCGCCAGCGTGTAGACGATGCCACTGTCGCCGCGGCTCGCCAGGCAGAGCTTTCCGATCGACTCCCGCACTCTGATTCGCCGTCCGTCGTGCTCTCCCTTTTTGAACACGTGGATATTCAGGTTGGGCCGGAAGAACGAGCCGCGAAACTGTGTCGGGTCGGTGAGGCCGAGCTGAGCCTCGATGTCTCTCGTAACCTCGGCTGTTGCGGTCGCGGTGAGGGCAAGCACAGGAACACCGAAACGTTCCTTGAGGCCGCGCAGCTTGCGGTAGGCCGGACGGAAATCATGGCCCCACTGGCTGATGCAGTGTGCCTCGTCGACGGCTACCAACCGCAGGTCGACACCGCCGAGTGCAGATCCCACTGAGGCTTCCAACCCTTCGGGCGCCGCGTACACCAACTCGTACTCGCCGCGTCGCAGCCGCTCGACGCGTCGCTGCCGCTCGACGGGCTCCAGGCTCGTGTTGAGGAACGTGGCCCGCATCCCGACTTCGGTGAGTCCATCCACCTGGTCCTTCATCAGCGCGATGAGGGGGGACACGACGAGCGTCGTACCGCCGAGCACACGAGCCACCAGTTGGTAGGTGAGCGACTTGCCGGCACCTGTGGGCATGATCCCGATGCAGTCCCTACCGGCCACAACGGCCTCAATGATCTCGCGCTGTCCCTGCCGGAACGACGAGTAGCCGAACGTGTCGCTCAGTGCCCCAGCGGCCGAGGCCATGCGGCTGTTGGTGATCGCGGCGGCAGATTCCTGGAGGGAAGCGACACCTTCAGGTGAGAAGGCATCGGGTCGGATACGCCACGTGTTCCGAAGCTCGGCGAGAAGGCGGGCGCCGTGATCGATGTCATCCTCTGCGATCACCCATCGAAGCCGGGCGATCAGCTCAGTTACCTTGCTGGCTTCGCCCTGGCCGGTCACGGCAGCGACGGTAGCGCACCCGGTTACACGTCCGGGGAAGACCCATGTACCGTGGGTACGACAGCAAGGTCGACGAGTCCACAATCCGGGCTGTGGCGCAGGTTGGTTAGCGCGCTTGACTGGGGGTCAAGAGGTCGCCGGTTCAAATCCGGCCAGCCCGACCGGTGAGAAGCCCAGGGAACACCTGGGCTTTTCGCTTTCCCGCGCTTCGGTAGTGGGCATCGATAACACTCGGGTGTCGCGCTCCTTGTCCCGAGATTGTCCTCAGCTGCCGGT
>CAZIEQ010000123.1:0-7371 GCA_964538725.1 uncultured Acidimicrobiia bacterium
GGAGATCCGCCTCGCAAGGCGCCGCGCCACGCGACGCGTCGGCGCCTCGTGGGCGAGCACGACTGCGATGCCGAGTGCAGTACGAATCCCCAGGAACCAGTCGACGAGCCGCTTGTTGGCGAGGCCTTCGGCGACCGCCAACACCGGCACACCGAGGTCCACGGCAACGGCCCCCGCCGCCTCCCAGTTTCCTACATGAGGCAGGGCAAAGACCACACCTTCGGGGGAGTCGCGGGCGGCGAGCACGTGGTCGAGACCCTCCACGACGGCGTGGTCGATGATCGCCTGCCGACGCCGTGGCCTGGCCCAGAACACCTCCGCCCAATACCGGCCATAGGAGGCGAACATGCGCCGGGCCGCCCCATCGACGTCGGCGTCCTCGCCGACGACTCGTCGCAGGTGACTGCGAGCCAGCGCCAAGCGACGCTTCGACGCATACGACGATGCGTAACCCATGGCATAGCCGAGACGCCGTGCCGCCACTTCGGGAAGCACTCCGAAAAATGCCCCCAGCACCCGGTAACCCAGATATCCCCCAAGGCCGCTCACTCGGTGAGTCGCCCCCAAGTGCGGTAGGTACGCACCAGAACCGTGATGCCGGTGAGAACGGTCATCAGCCACAGCGTCGGCAGCAGCAGATCGAAGCCGAAACCGAAGCCGTTGAGACCGACGCCGGTCAACAGAACCAGCAGTCGCTCCGCACGTCCCATGATGCCGCCCCGTGCATCGACGTGCCACACCTCTGCCTTGGCGCGCACATATGGGACGAGCATGGAGACTGCCAAACCGGTGACACACAATGTGACGGCTGTGCGGTCGTCCCAGGCGAAGAAGGCGATGCCGGTCCACACTGCTGCCTCGCCGACACGGTCCGAGATGGTGTCCAGGAAAGCACCCCGTTTCGAATCGGTGCCGGTGAGCCGGGCCAGCGGCCCGTCGAGCATGTCGAGCACGGATCCGAAGCCGGCAACCAAGGCACCGGCGACCAGCTGCCCTATCGCCAGTAAGAAGGCGCCTCCCATCGTGATAGCAAGGCCCGCCAGGGTGATGTAGGTAGGTGTGACCGGGGTCCGGGACAACAGCCAGGCTATGGGCGCCACCACGCGAGATACCCTGTCTCGCCCTTTCAGATCGAGCACGCGTTTACCGCCTCCAGGCGCGAAAACTATCACACGTAAAGGTCCGCTCGGGCGCCGAGGGAGGGCATTCTGGGCCTCACTAGACTCCCCACCCCGCCGCCAGGAGGAGACCACTTGGGCCCGAGCACGATCCGCAATGTCGTACTTGTCGGCCACGGCGGGGCGGGCAAGACCACGCTTGCGGAAGCGCTGCTCCATGCGGCCGGGCTCACCACCCGTATGGGTCGGATCGAAGATGGCAACACGGTCACCGATTTCGAACCCGAAGAGATCGAGCGGGCAAGCTCAGTGGGCCTCGCCGTGGCCCCCTTCGAGTGGGCAGATCACAAGATCAACATGGTCGACACGCCCGGATATGCCGACTTCGTCGGTGATGTCAGAGCAGGCCTGCGAGCCTGCGACCTTGCATTGTTCGTCGTTTCTGGAGTCGACGGTGTCGAGGTGCAGACTGAGATCTTGTGGCGCATGGCCGCCGAGGAAGGCCTGGCACGTGCCGTGTTCGTATCGAAGCTCGATCGTGAGCGCGCCGACTACCGCCGCACCCTCGACCAGCTCAAACAGAGGTTCGGCACCGGCATCGCCCCCGTCGAAGTACCCATCGGCGCCGAAGCCAGCTTGGAAGGCGTCGCCGGCATCGTCTCCAACCGTGCGTTCCTCTACGACGGTATCGACCCTGGAGGGAAGGAAACCGAGATACCCGAGGGGGTGCGCTCGCAGGTGGAAGATGTGCGCACCGCACTGGTCGAGGCGGTGGTCGAAAGCGATGACGACCTGTTGGAGAGGTACTTCGAAGGTGAGGAACCGACCGACGCCCAGCTCATCGAAGGGCTACGAGCCGGCATAGGCGAAGGGACCATCTTTCCCGTCTTGTGTGGCTCGGCGACGCAGCTGATCGGGATCGACCGGCTCGCCGATCTTCTGGTGAGAGACGCCCCCGGGCCCGGGGAGCGGTCGCTTCCGGCCCTGGCTGCCGGCAACGGATTCTCCGCCGCCCCTGATGGGCCGGTGGTGGCCTACGTGTTCAAGACGATGTCGGACCCCTACGTAGGCCGCATCTCACTCTTCAGGGTCTACTCGGGAACTCTGAAGCTGGACACCCGGCTGGAGAATCCGGCGCGAGGTGCCAGCGGGCGCATGCACAACCTGTTTTACATGCGTGGCAAGGAACACAGCGACACCACCGAGGTGGCAATGGGCGATCTGGCGGCGGTCGCCAAGCTGGAGACCACAGTCGCCGGAGATACTCTGCGAACTCCGGGAGCGGATGTGCAGATCGCTCCGGTTTCGATGCCGCGACCGACGATGGCAGTCGCCGTCGATCCGAAAACGACCCACGACGAAGAAAAGCTGTCGACCGCGCTGGCGCGCATGGCCGAGGAGGACCCGACCCTGACGGTCGAGCGCCGAACGGAGACCAAACAGACCGTCGTGTCGGGTCTGGGGGACGCACATCTCGACGTCGTCATCGCCCGTTTGCAGCGCCGCTACGGCGTCGCGGTCGATACTTCCACCCCGCGGGTCGCCTACCGAGAGACGATTCGAGGACGGGCGCAGGCCGAAGGCAAACACAAGAAACAGTCCGGCGGCAGGGGACAATTCGGGGTCGCCTATGTGAGATTCGAGCCTCGGGAACGTGGCGAAGGCTATGAGTTCGTCAACGAGGTCAAAGGCGGGTCCATCCCTCGCCAATTCATACCTGCCGTCGGCAAGGGAATCAGGGAGGCATTCGAGAGAGGAGTCCTCGCCGGGTATCCAGTGGTGGATGTGAGAGCCACCGTGTACGACGGCAAGTACCACTCGGTGGATTCCGACGAGTTGTCTTTTCGTATGGCCGGGATCCAGGCCGTCCGCAATGCCGCCCGGGAGATGCAGCCGACTCTTCTGGAACCCATCGCGCGGGTCACCGTCACCGTGCCCGAAGCCCATATGGGTGACGTGATCGGCGACCTCAACGCCAAGCGGGGACGGGTTCTCGGAATGGACTCGATCGGAATGTTCCGCATAGTGACCGCGGAAGCACCCCTTGCCGAGATGCAGCGGTACACCATCGATCTGAGATCGATGACCCAGGGACGGGGATTCTTCGAGATGGAGGTGGATCACTATGAGGAGATGCCACCCAACGAGGCACAGAAGGTAATTGCAGCAGCAAGAGCGGAGGACGACTGATGAGCAGCAACGAAGAGGGTGGATCCGCCACGCTCCAATACGGCGAAACGACCATCGAGTTGCCCGTATACGTAGGCAAAGAACGCGAACGAGCCATCGACATCTCAAACCTGAGAGCGGACACCGGCATGGTCACCATCGACTACGGCTTCGGCAACACCGCCTCAACCAGATCCGGTGTCAGCTTCGTCGACGGCGCTGCCGGTGAGCTTCGCTATCGGGGATACAGAATCGAAGACCTTGCCGAACACTGCTCCTTCCTGGAGGTGTGCTGGCTGCTTCTTCACGGTGACCTCCCCGCCCCGGCACAGCTGGAGACGTACGTCGACGATGTCACCCAGCACACCCTGCTCAACGAGGAGATGCGGCGTTTCTTCGACGCCTTTCCGCGGCGAGCGCACCCGATGGCGATCGTGTCGGCCGCCACGTCGGCGATTGGTGCCTTCTATCAGCAGTACCGGGATCCGGACGACCCGGTGGCAGTCGAGCAGGCGGCGATGCGGCTGATAGCCAAACTCCCCACGATGGCGGCTTGGGCATACAAGAAGTCCAAAGGCCAGCCCTACATCTACCCCCGCAACGACCTCGACTACGCCGCCAACTTCCTCCACATGATGTTTGCCGTACCCGCCGACGAGTACAAGGTCGATCCGGTGGCGGCCCGCGCTCTCGATGTGATCCTGATCCTCCACGGTGACCACGGACAGAACGCCTCCACCTCGACCGCCCGTCTCGTGGGCTCCACCGGAGCGAGCATCTTCGCTTCGATGTCGAGCGGCATGAATGCACTGTGGGGCTGGAAGCATGGCGGAGCCAATCAGGCCGTGGTCGAAATGCTGCACACCATTCACACCGAAGGCGGCGACTACGAACGGTGGATAGAGCGGGCAAAGGATCGCGATGATCCATTCCGGCTGGTTGGTTTCGGGCACCGGGTCTACAAGAACTATGACCCCCGTGCACGCATCCTCAAGGGTTTTGCCGACGATGTGGTGCGGCAGCTCGGGATAGACGATCCGCTCGTCGAGCTGGCTCAGAAGCTGGAAGCAACCGCTCTCGCCGACGACTTCTTCGTCGAACGCAAGCTGTATCCCAACGTCGACTTCTACTCGGGCCTCATCTTCCGGGCGCTCGGATTCCCCACCGAGATGTTCACCGTGCTGTTCACTCTGGGCAGACTCCCCGGTTGGATATCACAGTGGATGGAGATGCTGGCCGACCCTCATTCACGGATCGGCCGGCCGCGCCAGCTCTACACCGGACCCACCCTCCGCGAGTTTGTGCCTGTGGCCGACCGCTGAGATCTCAGACGGCGGCTTCGGACGGGTCGCCGATAGCTTCCTCATACCGTTCGACGAGGCTCCCGTCGACAGCGTCGAGACGCACCAAGGCCCGCCGCTGCGGCGGATCCTCCGCCGAGAACAGCAGGACATTCCAGATCGGCTTCGATCGCCAGCCGTCGAAGCCGACGACCGCGGAGGCATGGCCGACGGCGAATCCGACGGCCCGGCCGGCCGATTGCAGCGCTTCGGTGTCGGCCACCCGGATACTCCACGCCCCGGAGAAGTGCCACAGGGCGATGCCGCCCATGAGACCGGCCGCCCACAGCATGGCGGTGGGCAGCTCACCTGAGACGGAACCGGCTGCCGTCGCACCCCCACCCGCCAGGTAGGCGAACCCCGCATATAGGCGGCGCCGTGTGGACGGAACCGTGTATTCACCACCGATCCCCGCGTCGAGATCATCGGGCATTCCTGCGGAAGCGGCCACGTCGCCGGGGATTTCGATGCCTCCCCGGCCGCTCATCGCCCCTCCCGAGGTGGCGATATCACCGCGGCCGCCGGCAGGCGTCGACCAGTTGGTCGGCGGCTTCGCCCTGGGGCACGCCGCGACGTTCCGACTCGTCTCCGCGCATCCGCACCCCAACGGTTCCAGCCTCGACGTCTGCATCACCCACCACCAGCACCGCCGGATGGTGAACGCTGATGGCTCTGCGAATCTTCTCACCGACGGTGTCGTCCGACGAGTCGACCTCGACCCGCAGCCCGTCGGCGCGCAGTCGAGACGCAACCTCGTCGGCATATACGACGTGGCGGTCCGCTACCGGCACTACAGAGACCTGCACCGGCGACAGCCACCCGGGGAACGAGCCGGCGTAGTGCTCCAGCAGGATCCCAAAGAACCGCTCGATCGATCCCAGGAGGGCTCGGTGCACCATCACGGGGCGGACTCGCGTATTGGACGACGTGGCGAATTCCAGCTTGAAGTTCTCCGGCTGGGCGAAGTCGACCTGCAAGGTGGACAGCTGCCAGCGGCGCCCGATGGCGTCTCGAATGTGCAGGTCGATCTTGGGTCCGTAGAAGGCGCCTTCGCCGGCGGCCACCGCATAGGGGACCGCGGCGGTTTCCAGGGTGTCCTGCAACGCCTGCGTGGCCCTGTCCCATAGTTGCGGATCGCCGACGAACTTCTCCGGTCTCGTAGACAGGTCGGCCTCGAAGGTGGTGAACCCGAAGTCGCGCAACATGTCGAGGGTGAAGTCCAACAGCACCTGCAACTCGACTCCGAGGTCGTCTTCGCCGACGAAGATGTGCGAATCGTCCTGGGTGAAACCGCGGGCTCGTAGCAGTCCGTGGACAACCCCGGAGCGCTCGTAGCGGTAGACGGTGCCCAATTCATACAACCGCATCGGCAGCTCCCGGTAGCTGCGGGCGCGGCCCTTGAAGACGAGGATGTGGAAGGGACAGTTCATCGGTTTGACGAAGTAACCCTGACCACCGTCGAGCTCCATCTCCGGATACATGGTCTCTTTGTAGAAGTCGACGTGCCCGGAGGTTCTCCACAGGTCGGACTTGGCGACGTGAGGTGAGAAGACCATGTCGTATCCGTTGGCGAGATGCACCCGGCGGCTGTAGTCCTCTATCTCCTTTCGAACCAGGGCGCCTTTGGGATGCCAGATCGCCAGGCCGGATCCCAGATCGGATGGGAACGAGAACAGGTCGAGCTCTGGGCCGAGCCGCCTGTGGTCCCGCCGCTCTGCTTCTTCGATGCGATGCAGGTACCCCGAGAGGGCTTCTCCGCTCTCCCACGCGGTACCGTAGATGCGTTGCAACTGGGCGTTGTTCTCGTCACCCCGCCAGTAGGCGCCTGCCGCGCGGAGCAACTTCACAGCCCGCAGCTTTCCGGTGGAAGGTAGGTGGGGACCGCGGCACAGGTCGACGAAACCGTCGTTGCGGTAGAGCGAGACGACTACCCCGCCGGCACCCTCGGATTCCTCGACCCCTTCGATGATCTCGCGTTTGAACGGTTGGTCGGCGAACAGGTCCAGCGCCGTGCTGCGGTCCACTTCGTCGCGGACGAACGGCTGGTCCGTGGCGATTATCTCCTCCATGCGGGCCTGGATTTGCTCCAAGTCGGTGGGGTTGAAGGGGCGTCCGATGTCGAAGTCGTAGTAGAAGCCGTCGGTGATGGCCGGGCCGATGGCGAAATGGGCCCCTTCGAACAGGTCGAGCACCGCCTGGGCGAGAACGTGTGCCGCGGAGTGCCGCAGCACACTGCGTCCCTCTTCGCTCGTGTCGGTGATGATCGTGATGGTTCCGTCGCCCTCGAGGGGCCTCTCCAGGTCACGTTGCTGACCGTTCCAGACGACGGCGACGGCGCTTGCCGCCAGCCTGGTACCGATGGAGCGGGCGACGTCGAGACCCGACGTTCCGTCGTCGTAGTCGCGCACCGTCCCGTCGGGAAACGTGATCTGGATCGACACCACACACCTCGGCATGGATTGCGGGGCGCACAAGGCTAATAAGGAGGCGCCTCTCAGCAGACGGATATTGGGACGACGTTGGCCGGCTCGGCACCTAATGTGGCGTCGCCGAAGGGAGAGAAGCTAGCGGTGGATGCCTACGAGTTGGCGTCCCGGCTGTCGCGGGGAGGGCGGGTACAGGAGCTCACCGGCCCCGGGGGCCGTGCCGTTGCCGCCAACCGGGCGTTCCGCATCTGGGGCGAGAGCCAGACACGGGGGGGGGAGGTTTACGGCCCCCCCGCACGGGAACGGCGGGAGCGGCAC
>CAZIEQ010000124.1:0-7370 GCA_964538725.1 uncultured Acidimicrobiia bacterium
GCTTCACTAGCCATGGGATCAGCTCCCCGTTGGCGGTCACCGCCTGCGATGATGATCCCCAAAACGCGCCCACAAGGACCACCGCGGCATTGGGGAAGTCACCGATGCCCCCGTCGACCGTCAGTTCGGTGCCGTTGAAGCAGCCCACCGGACGGCCGTCGAGGCTGGCCACCTTCACCTCTCCCGGTGCTGCGCCGTCATCCGAAGCCACAGCGGCCGCCACCGACAACAGATCCTTGACGATCATCACGCTCATGCCCACCGCGGCCTGAGGGGCGAAGATCACCAGCGGGCCGGCAGCCTCGACCATAAGGCAATACTGCCACAGATGGCAGAAATACCCCGATATCTGTCGCTCCTGGTGGTGGACCGCTGCGAGTGGGTGCGATACGTTGTCGCCGGTCGGGGAGGCGCCAGCCCGACCGGAGGAAGGAGGAGATCATGACCCGGGTTGCACGACGAGAGACGGCCGCCGGCAGACAATCCCCGGCGCCACCTGCGACTTCACCGCTGGAGGAGACCCTCCAAGGGCACGCCTCGGGCCGCGACGGGATGCGCCGCTGGCAGCGCCGCATCCGGGAGAATGTCTACACCCAGAACGGCGACTTCATCCACACGCTGCGCTATCACCTCGGTGACGGTTTCGACGCCATCCACGAGGACCTCGCCCGCTTCGGCGCTGATGTGCCCACCATCCTGGAGGATCTGGTGGCGGAGAACGACTTCCGCCTCAACAGCCCGCGGGTGGAGCAGTACGACGGCATCGGGGACCGCCGCGATCGTATCGTCCATCACGCCGCCTACGACCGCGCCGGCGACATCATCTACGGCACCGACATCGTACGCCGCCTGGTTCGTCCCGGCGGTCTGGCAGAAGGCCACGCTTTCTACTTCCTGTCCGCCCACGCCGGGGATACCGGCCACAACTGCCCCGTCATGTGCAACTTCGAGACGGCCCGGCTGCTGCGCGGCCTTGCCGACTTCCCCGACCGGGACCGGCTGGTTGCGGGCCTGGAGACGCCTTCATACATCGGGAACATCACCGCCTCACAGTTCCTCACCGAAGTGCAGGGCGGATCTGATGTGGGTGCCAACGCCACCCTCGCCTGGAAGCACGACGACGGATCGTGGCGGATCCGTGGGGAGAAGTGGTTCTGTTCCAACGCCAACGCCGACGTGCAGATCATCAGCGCCCGCTACGACACTGAACAGACCGGTTCGCGAGGGCTGGCCATGTTCCTGGTGCCGGCACGCATGCCGGATGGAAGCTGGAACGCCTTTACCTTCCGGCGCCTCAAGGAGAAGATCGGCACCCGGGCACTTGCCTCCGCCGAGATCGACTACCACGACGCACACGCCATCCCCCTCGGCCCGCTGCAGTCGGGATTCAAGACCCTGCTGGCCGAGGTCATCCATCACTCCCGGCTGGCGCTGGCCACCGGCGTTCTCGGCATAGCCCGCCGCGGGTACCAGCTCGCCAGGGCATACGCCGACGAGCGGCACGCCTTCGGATCGCCGATCATCGAGTTCCCGTTGGTGCAGGAGAACCTGGCTCGCCTCAAGGCCGACCTCGTCGTCACCGTTGCCGGCACCTTCGCGCTCGTCGCCTTCCAGGACGCAATCGACACCGGCGCCGAAACACGCACCGAGCGGCGCGACTTCGCCCGGCTGATGACCAACATCGGCAAGACGGTGGTGTCGCAGCGGGCCGTAAGCATGGTTCACCACGCCGCCGACACTCTCGCCGGCAACGGCATGATCGAAACCACCTCGCCGATCCCGCGCCTCTACCGCGACGTCACGACCTGGGAGAACTGGGAGGGGTCTCACAACACGCTGCGGGTGCAGGTGCTGCGCGACATCGAACGCCACAAGCACGACCTGGCTTACACCGCCGTGGTCGAGGAGATGATCGCCGGCCTGCCTGCCTCCGCCCAGCCGACCGCCGGTCGCGCCCTCGATGGGATCCGCGAAGACCTCACCTCGCTGCGCGCCGCCGAGGCCAGGCTGCAGACCCTTCGCATGCCCCCTCTTGTGGTGCGGCTCGCCGACCTGTTCTATTACACCGCCGCGGTCGCCGAAGGTGCCCATCAGCTGGAATCTACCGGCGAGGGTTCGAAGCTGGCCGCGGCCGAGCTGTACCGTCGCATGCATCTCGGTGACGAGTCTGGGGAGCCCGACGCCGAGTATCTGGCCCTCATCGCGCAGGTGGTGGCGGCACCGTCCGCAACCGCAGCCGGTTGAGGTCCGCCGTCACCGGGCCGGCGATCGGTGCTGCTCAGCCGTCGAACCACGTGTCGAGCAGCTGCTCGAACTCTTCCTTGGCTCGTCTGAACCCGGTGGTGGGGTCTTCGAGTGTGACCCGGGGAGCCGGGTAGGCGTAGAATTCCCCCGAGCCGTATGCCGCCTGCCCGTCGCCCGTTTCGATGTAACAGAAGCCTTTTCCGTCGTATCCGGCCGGCGTGGGCTCACCCAGGATGTCGGCTGCGATCCTTGCGGCGACGACCAGGGCTTCGGACTCGGCGAACACACCGGCCTTGGGAAGCAGCATCGAGTTCAACAGCCTGATGGAGGCCACGTCGCCGATGGCATACACGTTGGGATATTGCGTCTCCAAAGTGTCGGGGTCGGAGAGGATCTCCAGCGTCTGCGGATGGACCGGCACATAGCCGGTGGCATCCACCATGCCCGCTTCGGCAAGCAGAGCCGGAGCGCGGTGTGGGGGAATGCCGATGAGCAGCTCATATGGAACCGTGCCGTCGTCGAATCTGAGGGTGCGGGATTCGGCATCGATGCGGGTCACCGCGTGCTCGGGGTGATAGCCGATCCTCCGCTCGTTCAACATGGCAACCAGCGCCTCCCCGGTGGCGGCGCCGGCAACCGCCATCGGCTGCGGCTCGGGGGTATGGAGAGACATTTCCACCCGGTCCCTGATCCCACGCCGGCGCATCTCAGCCTCGACGAGCATCGCCGTCTCGTAGGGAGCGGCCGGGCAGCGGAAGGGAACCCCTGCCACCAGGACGACGATCCTGCCGCCGTCGAACCGGTCCAGCGCCCGGCGCAGCCGCGCCGCCCCCTCTGCCTGGTAGAGGTTGTGAGCCGCGTCGGAAAAGCCAGCCACCGTCTCGGGTGCCAGTTCGGCGCCGAGGGCGATCACCATGTAGTCGGCGGCGAGCTGCCCCGCAGACGTGTCCACGGTGCGCCGTTCCGGGTCGATTCTTTCGGCGGCGGCGTGTAGCCACTCGATGCCGGGACGCTTCAGCCTGGCCATATCCCGCCTCACCCGACCGGGATGGTCCCTGTCTCCACTCATCAGCCACAGGAAGGAGACACACAGCGAAAACGTCTCGTTGCGTTCAACCACCACGATGCGGTGTTCGGAGGGCAGCAGACCCCGCAGATGATGGGCGGCTGCCAGCCCGCCCCACCCCCCTCCGAGGACAACCGTCGTCGTGGCGGACATGGGGACCCACCTCGCAATAGCGGGCTCCCGACACTACTCCTGGGGCCGGGTGCCATGCCGGGCACGCATCGGGCCCCGGACTGCTCAACGCTCAGGCGTTGTCATTACGACGGCCGCGTTTCCAGTAGCCGCGGAGGGTGGCTTGAGCACGGGGCAGTTTGCCGTTGGCGAAAAGGTGGCGCCGCATGCGCTGAACCGCGGCGGCCTCACCAGCGGCCCAGACGCGGATGCCGGGCTGCAGGTCGGCGCCGCGGACGGCAGCGACCAGCGTATCGCCGGGAGCAGCTCCGGGTGCAAGGTCGTGCCACACCACGGTTGCCGAAGGATGCCGGGGCAGGGCGAGACGAGCGTCGGGATGGGCGGCCTCGAGGTGCACCTCTACCGGCGTCCCCGCAGGCAGCGCCTCCAACAGCTGGCAGACGGCGGGAATGGCGGTCTCGTCACCGGCGAGGAAGAAGGCGGCTGCATCGCGGTCGATGGCATAGCCGCGGCCGGGGCCTGAGATGGCCGCCGGGTCGCCGGGGGCGGCGACCCGAGCCCATTCCGACGCGATGCCGCCTTCGTGGATGACGATCTCCAGGCCGAGCTCCGGGACGCGGGGCCTGACGTGGCGTGGTGTCAAGGTGCGGATGGTGGGGCGCCGCCCGTCGGGGAGGAGGAACTCGTTGCCGTTCCAGGCGGGCATGACCAGCTCCTCTTGACCGGGCGAGGGGAGGAGGAGACGCACACTGGCGGCAGGTTCCGCGGCCGCGAAACCCTCGAGTTCGGGCCCGCCGCAGGTGACCCGCAACATGCGCAGACTCAGGCTTTCGACGCGACGCACCACCACACGGCGAAAGCGCGGCGGCTCCCTCCGGGTCCTCAACGCTTCCCGGCCCAGCTCAGCACCGCTCGAGTCTCTCATGGATGTTCCAAGATCGTAGGACCGGTCTTGGTTCGCAGTGCCATCCCAGCTTCTGCTGTTTCCTCCGTCCCCGGGGGGGCGAGTCTGCGGCAGCCCGTCCCTAGGGTCGGGACGGTGAGACCGGTGCCGCTGTTCCTGGTACTGCTGGCCCTGATTGCCGTCGTGGTAGGCGGGGGTGCGGCAACCGGCCTGGCCGGGGAAGGGGAGGATGAGGCCAGGGCGGCTGCCTCCGATGTGCCCAACGTGGCGGCGCTGTTGGAGGCGGATCCGCAGGCCCGCCTCGTCGGCGGGCTTACGGACGACGGAGGCTGGGTGTTCGAGATCGTGGCGGGCGATGCCGAGCTGGGCTTCGTCGTGCTGTCTGCAGATCTCGAGGTAGTCGAAGTCGGCACCGCTGCTGCAGAGCCGCAATTCGGTCAGGGAGTGGCGGACGATGAAGGGGAGGTCGCGCCATCGCTGCTCGACGAGGTGGTTCCCCTTCCAGAAGGATCCGCGTTTCTGTGGTCGGCCATTGCCATCGTGCTCCTGATCGCCTGGCCCCAGTTTGGGTGGACGGGTCGATTTCTCGCGCTGGCGATCGTGGTGTGGGGCGTGGTGTGGCTCGTCTTCTGGAGCCACGTCGATGGATCCCAGGCTGTGCTCTGGTTCACCAACCTCGCAGTCCTGGGGATGGTGTCGTCGGCGCTGCTGCGCGGGGCGGCGCCCCGGTTTGTAGGGCGGGGCAGCCGGTGGACACTGCGAGTTGGTCTATTCGCATTGCTGATGTGGCTGGCTTGGCTAGCGCTCCGCGGCCCCTTCGTGGAGGATTCGGCGATCTGGGGAGCGACGGGGGGCCGCTACTTCATCGACCATCTGCGCTTTCCCTACGGTGCTCTCGGTGAGGGGGCCACCTACGGGCCGGTGCAATACCTGCTGCATGCGCCGTTGACACTCCTATGGCCTCCTGGCCACGTCGGAGCCGATGCCTTCACAGCTGCCCGCGTGGTTGCAGTGGCTGCGACCACGGCCCTGGCTGCAGGTGTGGTAGCGGCGCTGGGTCGACGCGCTCCTCGGGCGGCTGCCGGGGCGGTGGCAGTGTTGCTGCTGCCCTGGTTCGCTGCCGTGGTCGACGTTGCCAACGTGAGTCAGCTGGTTCCGATCGCCTTCACCATTTGGGCCTTCGTTCTCATCGGGACGGGACGGGATCGGGACGCGGTGGCCGGTGGTGCCCTGCTCGCCCTGGGAACGGGGGCCATGTTTGTCCCCGCCTTCGCCGCACCGGCGCTGCTTCTTGCCGCCCGGGGACGCTGGCGGCTTGCTCTGGGCGGCATGACGGCCGCCGGCATCGCCATCTTCGCCCTGCTCATCTTCACCGGCACCAACCTGGGGACGTTCTGGAACGACACCGTCCGTTTCCAAGAGACCGCATACGCTGCCAACGGCGGCCTGTCGATGTGGGGACGGTTCGGCCTCGAGGAGTGGCGCTGGGCCGGCAAGGCACTTCATGCCATTCTTGTGGTCGGGTCCCTCTGGGGATTGTTCCGCCATAGAACCCAATCGGCGGCTTTCCTCGCCGCCGGTGTCGCCATCGGCGGGGTGCTCCTGTGGAAGGGTCACGTCGGACCGTGGGGGTATCTGACCTGGTTCGTTCCCCTGCTCGTGATCGGTGCCCTGTTGGCCGGCGCCCGCAATGACGAGGCCGAGGAGCGTCCCCCAGGCGTCCACCGGCCGGCTCACCGGAAACACGCCTCCGCAGAGTGAACGAGCTGCGTCCCCCTACTGGGTGCCTGCCACCGCAGCGGCTCGTATCTTGTCGGCCACCGCGGGGTCTCCCTCAACGTTGAGGGAGTCGAGCGGTCCTCGCCCCCACAGCCAGAGATCGGTGTCGGTGCCCGAGCCGC
Source organism: uncultured Acidimicrobiia bacterium (assembly GCA_964538725.1). Classification (GTDB taxonomy): domain Bacteria; phylum Actinomycetota; class Acidimicrobiia; order Spongiisociales; family JAOTWH01; genus CAZIEQ01. The sequence goes on from CAZIEQ010000124.1 coordinate 6,248, forward strand.
GCAAGACCGCAGTCGGACGGTCGACCGCTGCGATCAGCCGCAGTGCCTCCTCGTCGGAGCTTCTCCCCGAGTCGGGGCTGGTTCCCCTGAAGCGCCCCAGATCCATCACCCAGGCTGCCGCGCCGCCGTCGATGTCGATGATCGCGGTTGATCCGTCCGGCTGGAAGGTCGCCCAGGGTGGAATGTCGCCGGCGTCGAGGAAGACACCGATGAGCTCGTCGACGCCATCGGCGGCCAGCACCGGGTCGACATCGAAGCTGCCGCCGCTGGAAAGCTCGGCGTCGATCCGATGGATAAAGGCCTCGTGTGCCTGGCGACGGCGTACCCAGTCAACGGAATGCCCTGCGTCGTGCCAGCTCCAGCATTCGTCGTCGGGATGACGCCGCTCGACTGCTTCCACCAGGTTTGCCGACACGCGCCCGAACAGGCCAGCCAGGTCTGCGTCGGCGGGTCGATCGATGCGTTGCACAGACTCGGGGTCTTGCAGCAGGCCACCGACGATGCTTGCCCAGAAGTGCTGTACCTCGCTTAGATGCCAGGCGAGGTCGGCGACCGTCCACTCCGGGCACGACGGGACGGGTGCACCGATTGCTGTTCGCGAGATGAGGTCGTGGAACCTGGCGGACTCGCCGCGGATGACGCCCGCATAGTCGATCATGCCGGCAAGGCTACGGCTCCGCGGTGATGTACGCCGTTCGCTTGGTCCACGGTGCGCCACTCCGACGGTGACTAGTCATGTAGAGATGTGCATGATTGACACCGGCCGCTGCTTGACTGCCCCGCCGAGCGGTTGCATCGTGTGGGGAGGGCTATCAAGGGTGTGGGAGACAATGATCTCATCGGTGTTTCTGCACACCGTTGACCTCAGCAATGGGCACCGGCACCGGGATGAGCTCCAAATAGGCCGGGTGGGGATGGCTAGTTCATGATGAGCGTGATCGGAGTGTTCGAGGGGGGCGGGGTGAGGGGGATCGCTCTCGCCGGTGCGGCGGCGGCAGCTCTCGACAGCGGACTTCAGTTCGAGTCGGTTGTCGGCACGTCGGCGGGGGCCATGGTGGCGGCGCTGGTGGGCGCCGGCCACGGGGCCGGGGGGCTTGGCGGGGGGGGGGGGTCGCGTCCCCGG
>CAZIEQ010000125.1:0-7260 GCA_964538725.1 uncultured Acidimicrobiia bacterium
TCGTCGTGCCGGCCCGCCGCGGTGACGGCGGCCTCACCGGCGACGATGCCGAGGTAGGTGTCCACATCCCATTTCGCCAGTTCGGTAGTGGTCGTCACCACCGGACGCCACTGCGGGCGGCCTGAGTCGTCATCCACCCAGCCTTGGGCGGACCAGCGCCAGGTGGCACCCCACCCCGGACCCAATCCAAATCGTTCTCCGCCGTCTTCAGGCGCTGGTCCGGGCGCCGACAGCTCCCGGGGTCGCAGGTCGATGACGATCATCTCCTCCGCTCCATGGGGCGGAGGCGGCGGTTCTCCCGCAGCGTCTGCAACCGGAGCCGGCGGCTCCACCGTGTACGTGTCGAAGGACGAGGGCCGGTTCGGCTCGGCTGCCTCGATTTCTCGAATCAACTCGTCGATGTCGCGGCTCGGTTGGTCCATGGCATGGCTTGGAGTCCACTGCGGCAGCGGCCGCTCGATCGTGTGGCGGGCAAGCGACATGGCCTGCTCCAGTCTCGTGCGGCGTCCTCTGGCGCGCTCATCTTCATCTGATTCATTCCCCAAGCCCTGAGGTTGCGGGTGGTCCGCCATTTGGTTCCCCTTCGAGGTAGCGGCCACGATACCGTTCGCGCCGTGCGAGTCCATGTCATCACCATATTCCCGGAGTATTTCGAATCTCCGCTGGCGACGAGCCTCGTCGGCCAGGCGCAGGCCGCCGGCATCATCGACATCGAAGTTGTCGACGTGCGCCGCTACGCGGACCCGCCTCACTACAAAGTCGACGACGCCCCTTTCGGCGGCGGGCCCGGCATGGTGATGAAGCCCGAGCCTCTGGCACGGGCGCTCGACCGGCTCGGACATACACATCGGATTCTCATGACACCCTCCGGGGCGCCGCTGGGACAGGCAGCCGTCGACCGCTGGGCCGCCTACGAAACTCTGACCCTCGTATGTGGCCGCTATGAAGGCGTCGATGAGCGGGTGGCCGAGCATCTGATCGATGAGGAGGTATCGCTGGGGGACTTCGTCATGTTGGGTGGGGAGCCCGCCGCCCTCGCCATCATCGAGGCCGTGGTGCGTCTGCTTCCCGGGGTGGTGGGCAACCCGGATTCCACGTCCCATGAATCGTTTCGTGACGGCTTGTTGGAGGAACCGCAGTACACACGCCCGGCAGTCTTTCGCGGCTGGGAGGTGCCTGCGGTGCTACGGTCGGGAGACCACACCCGCATCGCCGCGTGGCGGGCGGAGCAGCGAGCCCGGCGCACGCGGGAACGGCGCCCCGACCTCACCGGCGAAGATTAGGGGCGCTCGCTCAACGGGGCTAAGCTGCCACGCCGCACCCGGTGTCCCGGGCCTTCCGGAGGTTTCCGATGAACAAACTGGATCAAGTCGAGGCTGCCTACCTGCGCGACGACATCCCCCCGTTCGCCCCCGGCGACACCCTGCGGGTCAACGTCCGTGTCGTCGAAGGCGGCCGGGAGCGCGTGCAGACTTTCGAAGGTGTCGTCATCGCACGCGACGGCGGCGGGCTCGGTGAAACGTTCACCGTCCGCAAGTTGTCGTTCGGGGTGGGAGTGGAGCGGATCTTCCCGCTGCACGCCCCCATAATCCACAGCGTCGAGGTCACCCGGCGCGGCGATGTGCGGCGGGCCAAGCTCTACTACCTCCGCGACCGGGTCGGGCGCGCTGCACGCGTCAAGGAGAAGCGCGACTGAGCCGGGACCCCAGGTAACGTCAGCTCGTGAACGACCAGCCCACCGCGGCTCCAACACCCGACCCGGACCCGTTTGCCGTGTCCGAAACAGATCCGGCGGTCGTCTCCGAGGAGGTTGTTCCCGAGGAGGTTGCCCCCAAGACTGCAAAGCGCAGCCGCCCGTTCTGGAAAGAACTCCCAGTGCTTGTGCTCATGGCGCTGGTAGTGGCGGTGCTCATCAAGTCGTTCCTCGTCCAGGCCTTCTACATACCTTCAGGATCGATGCGCAACACCCTCGAGCCGGGAGACAGGGTGATGGTGAACCGCCTCGCCTACCGGTTCGGTGAGCCGGATCATGGAGATGTGATCGTCTTCGACTCCCCGTTCGCCGACGACCACGACGGTGAATCCATCCCCGGTGCGGTGATTCGCCACATCGGTGAGGCACTCGGCATCGGCTCGCCCGCCGCCGATTTCATAAAACGGGTCATCGGCGCGGAGGGTGAGACCGTCGAGGTTCGCGACGGTGCGGTGTGGATCGACGGCAAACGGCTGGACGAGCCGTACCTGCCTGCGGGGACGACCATGCCCGACGACGGTCCCTGGGTCGTCCCCGAGGGCCACGTCTTCGTCATGGGCGACAATCGGAACTTCAGCCAGGACAGCCGTAAATTCGGGCCCATCCCCGTGGGGGATATCGTGGGAAGGGCATTCGTGCGGGTATGGCCGCCGAGCCGCTGGGGCGGTCTCTGACCCTGTCACAACCGGCCGGTATATGTATCGGTTGAGCACCGGCCTACCGGTATCATCCTCGCCGTTCGAACGGCGATGGAGAACCGATGGGTGACGAAGACCTGGAGCGTTATGAGACCGAAGTCGAGCTTCACATCTACCGCGAATACAGGGATGTTCTCCCCATGTTCCGCTACGTGGTCGAAACCGAACGACGTTTCTATCTCGCCAACAAGGTCGATGTGGAAACCCGCAACGAGGGGGGAGCGGTGTTCTTCGAAATCGAGCTCGAGGATGCCTGGGTATGGGACATGTACCGGCCGGCCCGCTTCCTGAAGAAGGTCAGCGTCATGACCTTCCGGGACGTGAACATCGAAGAGTTGGTCCCGACACCGCAGTTCTACGACAAGGAGTAGCCCGCCTCGGCGAGGCCATCGCCGCCGCTTATCTGCAACGGCATGGTGTTCGCGTGGTGGCGAGCAACGTCGTGCGGGGACGTGACGAGATCGACCTGATCTGCCGCGACGGTACGGGGCGCTTCGTCGTGGAGGTCAAAACACGCCGCGGCGTATACGACCCCCGGGAAGCCTTCGACGATCGCAAGCGGCGGGCGGTGAAGCGCATAGCCCACAGCTTCGACATTCACCGGGTGGATCTGGTGGCCGTCCGTCTTCACCGCAGGGGGGCCGAGATCCGGTGGCAGCGCAACCTGTGACCGAGCCGCCGCGGCCTCGGGGTATCACCCTTCGAGGCGGGATCGTGTCATGCGCAGTTCCTTGAACCAGCATCCGCGGTGCCAATGCCGCCGCAGATCCGGCTCCAGTTCTGGAACCACGACCAGGTGTCCGGTGCCGGGCTCGATCCACCCTTCGCAGCCGGGACACCGATAGCGTTTGCGGGCCGAGTAGGGCTGCACCGGATGCACTACGACCTCGTCTCGGGGATGGCCTAGCCCGCCAGCGCCCACAGCAACACCGCCGCCGCTGCCAGGATCGCCCCCGCCATGATGACCACATCGAGTGTTGACGTCGACTGGGATCGGAAAGGGTTGAAACCCATATGCAGCCAGCCTACGGCAGGCCGGTTTGCCGACCACCGTTCTAGGTGAAGTGTCGTCCGCGCGGCGTAGGCTGGCCCAATGATCCACATCCATGACGCCGGTGCGGTGCGCACCGCGATTCTCGACAACCGGGCGCAACGCAACGCGATCCAAAGCCACGAATGGTCTGTGCTGGCTGACGCTTTCGCCGAGTTCGACGGATCCGGCCAGCGGGTGTTGGTCGTCCGCGGCGCTCAGGACGACTTCTGCAGCGGCGCCGCCCTCGGAGGGGGGGACGTGCCCCAGGGCCTGGCGGGAAGCTACGACCTCATGGGTCGTGTCGACCGGGCCGCGCGGGCACTTCACGAGACTACGAAGCCGACGATCGCCGCTGTGGACGGAGTTGCCGCCGGTGCCGGCATGAACCTGGCGCTGGGATGTGACCTGCTGGTCGCCACGACGCGTGCCAGATTCGCCGAGATCTTCGTCCGCCGAGGCCTCACCCTCGACTTCGGCGGCACCTGGCTGCTGCCGCGCCGCGTCGGACTCGCCCGAGCGAAGGATCTGGCACTGACCGGCCGGGTCGTCGACGCCGCCGAGGCCATGGAGATGGGCATCGTCTCCCGCCTCGTTGAACCGGAGGCATTGGACACAACGGTCATGGGGCTCGCCGATCAGCTTTCTTCGGGTGCGCCTCTGGCCCAGGCTTTCATCAAACGCGGGCTCGACATGTCCCTGGGAATGGCGATGGACGAGGCGCTGGCATATGAGGCGCAAACGCAGGCGATCTGCATCAACTCCGAAGATGCCGCCGAAGGAGTGGCCGCGTTCGTAGAGAAGCGCCCTCCCCAGTTCAAAGGTCGCTGACACCGCCGTACCATCCTCTCTGTGAGTGGAGGGATCGCCGCCCGCGGGCTCAGCAAGGTGTTCTCCGGACGGCTTGCCGTCGACGGTGTTTCCTTCACCGTCGAACCGGGTGAAGTGTTCGGGTTTCTCGGGCCCAACGGCGCAGGCAAGACCACCACTGTTCGCATGCTCACCACGATGCTGGCTCCCAGCGGAGGCACAGCCGAGGTGGCAGGCGTAGCGGTGACTCCTCAGACCGGACCCGAATTGCGCCGGCGCATCGGCGTCATGCCCGAGGCCGCCGGCCTGTATTCCAAGCTGACGGTTGCCGACAATCTGATGTTCTTCGCCCGCCTGTACGGCTACCGGGGCGCTGCCGCCTCGAAACGGATCGACCGGGCGCTGCAGGCTGTGGGCCTGCAACCGCGCGCCGCCGACCTGGCGGGAACCCTGAGCAAAGGGCTACGACAGAGGGCAGCCCTGGCGAGAACCCTCGTCGGAGACCCGGAGGTGTTGTTCCTCGACGAGCCCACCGCGGGCCTCGACCCCGAAGCGACCGCGGAGGTGCGGGAGCTGATCGTGTCCCTGCGCAGCCGGGGAGTCACCGTATTCCTCACCACCCATCGACTCGAAGAGGCGCAGCGGCTGTGCGACCGAGTGGCGATCATCAACACCCGGCTGCTGAGGGTGGGGAGCCCCGACGAGTTGCGTACCCGTTCGGGTGCCGAGGTATACACCTTGCGTGTCGCCGGAGATGCAGCCCCGGTGCTCGACCGGCTGGCTGCAGTGCGGGCCGCTCCCCGACCCGACGGCTCATGGCGAGTAGAGGTTGCAGATTCCGCAAAGGGCGTGGCGGAGATGGTGCGCCGGCTCGTCGAGGCCGGCATCGATGTTCACGAGCTGGCACGGACCGACCGCAGCCTGGAAGACGCCTATCTGGATCTGGTCCGGGAGCAACGGTGAACGACCGGGTTCGCGCGGTGATGGCGAAAGAGTTCGCAGAGTATCGGCGGAACAAGCTGATCATCCTCACCATGGGGCTGCTGCCGGTGATATTCCTCGTCATTCCGATCATCACCGTGGTGACGCTTCCCGACGACGTTCCCGAGGCGGCAGTGACCGCGGTCGCGGGTCAGGCGCTGCTGCTCTTCCTGCTGATTCCGGTGATCCTGCCGACGACGGTGGCCGCATATACAGTGATCGGAGAGCGTGAGCAGCTGACGCTGGAGCCGGTGTTGGCAACGCCCGCCACCGATGGGGAGTTATTGGCGGGAAAGGCGCTGGCGGCAACCATCCCTGCAGTGATACTCGCCTGGTCGTTGTTCGGTGTGTTTCTTGCGGTGGTAGGAGCGGTGGGCTCGCAACCTGTGCAGGACGAGATCTTTCGCTTCGATCGTATCTTCGCCCAGGTGGTGCTGGCGCCTCCGCTGGCCACCTTTGCCATCGAGCTGTCGATGATGATCTCGATGCGCTCCACGGACATCCGCGTCGCCCAGCAGCTGTCCGGTTTGTCCATCCTGCCTGCAGTGGGCGCCCTCGCCCTCTTCAGCTTCGACGTCGTCGAACCTTCGGTGGGTCGCTATCTGGCGGCTGCTGCAGTGCTGGCAGCGGTCGACCTGGCCGTAGTGCGGACTCTGATCCGTATGTTCGACCGGGAACGTATCCTCACCCGCTTCGGGGCGTAGCGTTGCTCAACCGTAAAGGGGGCAGACCACCTGCCGATTCAACTCGAATGAGAGGGCGATCCTTTGCCTTGCTGATGCTGGCAGCAGCCTGCGGCGGCAGCTCGGTGTTCACCACGACCTCGGCGCCCCCCGCCACCACAGGCTCTACGACGACCACCAGCGGCGTCACCTCGACGACCTTCGCCGGCACCCCGTCGACAACAGTGGGGCAAACCACCTCCACCAGGTCCCCCACCACTACATCCAGCAGCTCATCGACGACCACATCGAGCACATCGACGACGCTGCCGTGGACCGGCAACGGCGTCGTCGCCGGCAACATCTGCCTGCTCGGCTGGTCACATCCGGGAGGCTGGGTCGACGAATTCGACGCTGCCGACGTACCCGCCGGCGCCGGAGACCACTACCAGACCGTCCTTCTCGACGGCCCGGTTGGGATAGCGGTCGGCGGGCCTGCGGAGGCCTTCTGCGAGCCGCTCGATCTGGTCAACATTCCCCTCGATCCGTCGATAGCGGGTCCTTTCGGCGATGTGCACGCCGTCGCAGTCGGCGGCAACTGGGAGCTGCGGCCGCAGGAGGTGACATCGCTGGCACTCGGCCTGCCTGCGTATGTCGACGCCACCGCCGAGCTGCTCACCAGCCACGGCATTGCCGACCCCGACGTGCAGATCAGGAGAGTGCTCCGAGCCGACCTCGAAGGCGACGGCATCGATGAGGTTTTCATCGTGGCCGCCAACGTTGGTGTCGCCGATCCCGCCGATGTCGGCGACTACGCGGTGGTTTTCATGCGCAAGCTCATCGCCGGCGAGGTGCAGACTGCGCTGCTGGCCCATTGGTTCGTCACCGAGCCTTTCCCTGAGGATTGGATCCCCTTCATCGACAACTACGACATCGCGGCGATAGCCGATCTGAACGGGGACGGGAGAATGGAGATCGTCGTCCAAGGCAACTACTACGAAGGTGCCTTCCTGTCGGTTTTCGAATATGTCGACGACGACCTGGGACCGGTGCAGGTTCTCGGCTGCGGGTGTGGGGTGTGAACGGTCCGGCGTAGCATATGTAGATGCGTGTCGCTGCAGCCAACGTCCGCCCTGTCTGGGGCGACGCTGCGGCCACTGTCAAGATTGCTGTCGGCTGGATGGATCGGGCGGCTGCCGACGGCGTCGAGCTGCTGGCTTTCGGTGAGACTTTCATCGGCGGGGGTCCCTTCTTGCTGGGGGGCCCCGCGGGGGCCCCCCCGCGCGGTTCCCGCCACCGGGCAGGCACTCGCCTCTCACTTGTATC
>CAZIEQ010000126.1:0-7227 GCA_964538725.1 uncultured Acidimicrobiia bacterium
GGCCGGGTTGAGGGCGGCGTGGCGGCCGTCGGAGGCCGGCTGTTCCTGGCCGCGCCCGGGTGGGGCGGGGGGGGGCGGCCCCGCCCCCCCCCCGCCTGCCCAACCGGGGAGCCGGATGAGCGACGAACGCCGCATCGAAGCCCGCGAGGTCACCAAGACCTTCACCGACGGGGCGCGGCGGGTCGACGTGTTGGACGCGGTGGATGTTCATGTTGGCCGCCACGAGTTCGTCAGCCTCCTCGGCCCCAGCGGATGCGGCAAGTCCACCCTGTTCAACATCATCGCCGGTCTGCTGGAGCCCAGCGGGGGAACGGTGGCCGTCGACGGCCGCGGTGACCGCATCGGCCGTTGCGGCTACATGCCGCAGAAGGACCTGCTGATGCCGTGGAAACGCATCAGGGACAACGTCGCCTTGGGACGGCTCGTGAAGGGCACACCCCGCAAGGAGGCCCGCAGGGAAGCCGACGAGATCCTGCAGCGTTTCGGCCTCGGCGAGTTTGCCCACCACTATCCCAGCCAGATATCGGGCGGTATGCGGCAACGGGCAGCCCTGGCACGCACGTTCCTCGCAGGTGACGACATTCTGCTGCTCGACGAGCCGTTCGGAGCTCTGGACAGCCTCACCCGTCTCAAAATGCAGTCGTGGCTGCTGCGCATCTGGCAGGAGAGCCAGGCGTCGGTGCTGTTCGTCACCCACGACGTCGACGAAGCCATCAGGCTGTCCGACCGGGTTTATGTGCTCACCGACCGGCCGGCCAGCAACGCCGTCACCATCACCGTCGGCCTTTCCCGACCCCGCCCCTACCAGACTGTGCTCACCCCCGAGTTCGCCGAGTTGAAGCAGCAGGCGCTGGTGCATCTACATCCCGAAGATGACATGGACACACTGCCATGACGGACCTGGTGGACATGCCGGCCGTGTCCAAGGCGCATAAGCAGTCACTGTGGCGGTTCGCGCCGCCGGCAGTCTTCGGTGTCGCCGTCATCGCCGCCTGGGAGCTGGCAACCATCGTCTTCGACGCCGACCCCCGCCTGTTTCCCGCGCCCACTGAGATCATCGCCGCGATTGCCAAAGACCCTGCAGCTTTGGCACGCAACGCCTGGACCACCACCGTTGAAATGGTCATCGGCTTCGGCTTCGGCGCCGTCATCGGCGTCGGGTTGGGGATCACCCTCGCCTACTCCAAGATCCTCCGCTCCGCCATCTATCCATGGCTCATCGTCTCCCAGACGATCCCCATCCCCGCGGTGGCCGCAGTGCTCGTCATCTGGTTCGGCTTCTCCATCCTTCCCAAAGTCATCGTTGTGATCCTCATCTCGTTCTTCCCCATAGCGGTGAGCACGTCGGATGGTCTCGACGCGGTCGACCCCGACATGGTGCGTCTGATGAAGACCTTCGGCGCCAGCAAAGCCCGCATCTTCAGAGAGGTACGCATCCCCGTCGCCCTCCCCTACATCTTCACCGGCATGAAAGTCGCCGCCGCTTTCAGCGTCCTCGGCGCCGTATTCGGTGAGTGGGTGGGCGCCCGCGGCGGCCTCGGCTACCTGCTGCTGTTGAAGAACCGGGCGGTCAACACCGACGAGGTGTTCGCCATCATCTGGGCGTTGGCCACGCTCGGCATAGCATTCTTCGGCCTCATCGTCCTCATCGAAAGGCTTGCCATCCCGTGGTACCACACCGCTCGGCAGGAGGAGAAGCAATGAGCCGGCCATCCCGTCTCGACACCAGCCCGGTGCTCTCAGACAACGACATCGACGCCTACCGGAGCCGTTTTGTGCGCCATCTGTCACAGACGGTTCCTGGAACCAAAGACATGGTGGTAACCGATGCCGGCGGCTGCACACTCAAGACGGCCGACGGCCGGCTGTATCTGGACATGATCTCGGGTATCGCCGTGTCCAATGTGGGGCATTCCCATCCGGCCGTGGTCGACGCGGTCAAAAAGCAGATGGAGAGATATGCCCACGTCAACGTCTACGGTCGTTTCACCCTGCCGCCGCAGGTGGAAATCGCCGAACGCCTCGCATCGGCCGCCCCCCCGGGTCTCGACGTTGCATTTCTCACCAGCACCGGCACCGAAGCAACCGAAGGAGCGCTCAAACTGGCGCGCAAATACACCGGGCGGCCCGGGTTCGTCGCTTTCGAACGCTCATTCCACGGTCGCACATTCGGAGCCCTTTCGGTGAGCTGGAAAGACGCCTGGCGCAAACCGTTCGAACCGCTGCTGCAACCGGTGCGTTTCGTACCGTTCGACGATCTCGCCGCAGCCGACGGCGCCGTCGACGACGACATCGCGGCGGTGATCGTCGAACCGGTGCAGGGTGAGGCCGGAGTCAGGATCCCCTCCGACGGGTTCCTCCCCGGGTTGCGGGAGCTGTGCAGCCGGCGGGGCGCGCTGCTGATCTGTGATGAGGTCCAGGGAGCCATGGGCAGATCCGGGCACTGGTTCTCCTGCCAGCACTGGGACGTGACACCGGACGTGATCACCGTCGCCAAAGCGTTCGGCGGCGGGCTGCCGCTGGGCGCCATCCTGTCCACCGAGGAGATATTCGCCACCTTCCTCGACCCGCCCCTGTCCCACCTGACCACGTTCGGCGGCAATCCGGTGTCGTGTGCCGCCGCCATCGCCGCCTTCGACGTCATCAGGGACGAAGGCCTGGTGGAACGCGCCGCCGAGCTGGGCGCCTACCTGCGTCGAGGCCTCGAATCGGTGCAGAGCAGCCACCCCGATGCCCTCGTCGCCGTGCGCGGCCTCGGCCTGTGGTACGCCATCGATGTCGCCCCCGCCGATGAGGCGCAGCCGCTGGTAGACGAGATGGAACACCGCGGCGTCATCGCAGGCTCGATGCTCAACTCCGAAGGCACCATCCGCATCGCACCGCCCCTCATCATCAGCCGCGCAGAGATCGACACGTTCATCGGCGTGTTGCGGGCTTCGATCGACACCCGGTGGAGCCGGCGATGAGCCACACCCTCCCCCGGCGCGAAGACGTCCTCATCCGCGGCGCCTGGGTGCTGACCATGGACGGCGGCGGAGACATCACCGACGGCGCGGTGCACATCTCCGCCGGTGAGATCGCCGCGGTCGGCAGCTACCGGGACCTTGCCGCCGCCCGTCCCGACGTGGCAGTGACGGGCGACGGCTCCGGGATCGTCACCCCGGGGCTGGTGAACGCCCACACCCACCTGTCGGAAGCCCTCATCCCCGGCATGGGGTCGGAAATGACCCTGTTCGAATGGGGACGCGACATCGTCACCCCCGTCGGTGAGCACATCACAGCCGAGATGGCCCGCGAAGGTGCCGTGCTCAAAGGCGCCGAGATGCTGCTCAGCGGCGTCACCTGTGTGAACGACATGTTCGTCCATTCCAACTCCGGCTCCATGGCCTCCCTCGGAGTCGTTGAGGGTTTGGCGGAGGTCGGGCTGCGGGGCACGGTCAGCTTCGGAGCGGAAGACGCCCTCGATGGAGTCACCGCCATGGAGCCCATGTCGATCGTCGAGATCATCGAGGAGCAGCATGAGCTGGCCCGGGCGGCAGCTGCGACGGAGCTCCTCGGCTTCCGCCTCGGCATCGGCACCCTCCTCGGCCAATCAGACGAGCTCCTCGAGGCCGGCGTCGGGTTGTGCGGGGACAACGGCTGGGGTGTCCACACCCACCTCGCCGAGGTGCGCGAAGAAGTGGTGCACGCATCGCTGCGATGGGGGCGACGCAGCATCCCGCAGGCGGCCGCCATCGGGCTTCTCGACGTTCCCATCGTCGCCGGCCACGTCATCTGGGTGACGGAGGAAGACGTCACCCTGCTCGCCGGGTCCGGCGCCGCGGTGGCTCACAACCCGGTGGCCAACATGATCCTCGGATCCGGTGTATGTCCGGTACCCCGGCTCCGGTCTGCGGGCATCCCCATCGGCATCGGCACCGACGGGGCCGCCTCCAACGATTCACAGAACATGCTCGAAGCGCTGAAAGCGGCACCCCTGCTGCAAAAAGTCCATGCCCGTGACCCTGCCGTCATGTCCGCCAAGGACGCGCTGACGATGGCAACCCGTGAAGGTGCCCGGGCGCTCGGGGTGGACGGAGCGGTGGGCAGCCTGGCACCCGGCATGCGAGCCGACATTGCCCTCTTCGGCGGCACCGCCGAACTGGCTGCGGTCCACGACCCGTATCAACAACTCGTGTATGGCGCCAGCCCGCGATCGGTGAGGGACGTCTGGGTCGATGGGCGCCGCCTGGTCGCAGACGGCACACCGACCACCGTCGACGAGGCCGGGCAGAGTGCCCGCTGCCGCCGGCTGGCACGCCGGCTGGTGGACACCGCCGGCCTCTCGGGGAGACACTCTTGCCTGTGAAGGATGCATTGGTGATAGGCGGCGGGCACAACGGTCTGGTGTGCGGCACGTTCCTCGCCCGAGCCGGGATGGACGTCCTCGTCGTGGAGGCCAACGACGAGCCGGGAGGCTGCATCTGGAGCGAGACGCTGCCGTCGGGACACCGCATCGAACGAGGCGCCATCGAGCACGGCATCATCCTCGACATCGCCCGCGAGCTGGAGCTGGGTCGATACGGGCTCGAATACGTGTTCCGCGATGCCCTCGTCGGTGCCGGTTTCGGTGACGGAACATCCCTCGTCTTCTATACCGACCTGGAGGCGACGGTCGAAACGCTGCGCAGACACGCCCCCCAGGATGAAGCGGGCTATCGGAATCTGGCACGACTGGCCGGCGACCTGCTCGCCATGCTGGGCACCTTTCCCAACGCTCCCAGCCTCACCGACATAGCCGCCTTCAGCTCCAATCTGGGCACCGACGCCCTCCGCCTGCTGCTGATGTCGGCCGAGAAGGTGGTGGGGTCCTACGTGACCGACAGCCGCCTGACGAGTGCGCTGACGATGTACGCGGCGCACGCCCAACTGCCGCCGTGGCTTCCCGGCACGGGGCTGTTCGGCCTCCTCCTCGCCGGGTCGCACGGCCGCGCTTCGGGACGCGGGCTGTTCGGGCTCCTCCTCGCCGGGTCGCACGGCCAGGCTCCCGGCAGGCCCCGCGGCGGATCTTCCAGCTTGACGCTGGCGCTGGTGGAGGCGCTGCGCGCCGCCGGCGGGGAGCTGCGACCCGGCGCCACCGTCACCCGGATCGAAGCCGTCGGCGGCGGCGGGTCGATCACCCTCAACGACGGGGACGAGATCGCGGCTCGCAACGTGGTCTCCACATTGGACGTCATGCGGACCGCAGGCATGTTCACCGAACCGCCCGACGACCTGGCATGGGCGGCGCGCACCGTGGCCAGCGGATCACTCAACGTCGCCGAGTTGAAGGTCGACCTGGCGCTGACTGCACCTCCCCGGCCCGGCTTCGACGGCCCGCCGGAAGCACTGTGGCTGTTGCAGCCCGAACCAGACTCGCTGCGGCGCTCCTACGCCGAGATCATGGCCGGGGATCTGCCCTCCGAGCCGTCGATGATGTGGGCTGCGCCTTCGGCGCTGGACCCCTCTGCGGCTCCCCCCGGTGCCGGCACCCTGTGGCTGTCGGCTTTCGTGCCGGCGAAGAGACGCCACGGGGAATGGGATCAATCCTCGGAGGAGGCTGCCGCCGAATGGTTGCTGGACGGCTTCGAGGCCATCACGGGTATCGAGGCGCGCGCCGACATGATCGACATGCGGGTGACCGGCCCGGCATCGTGGCAGCGGCGCATCGGGGCGATCCACGGCAATCCCAACCATCTCGACTTGACCGTCGACCAGCTGTTCACCTGGAGGCCGCCCACCGGCGGTGGCTACCGGACCGAGCTGGACTGGATGTACCTGTCGGGTGCAGGCACCTATCCCGGAGGAGGCCTTTCCGGCCTTCCGGGCCGCAACACCGCCATGGCCGTCCTCGGCGACGGCGGCCGCGGCCGCAAAACGGGGGGGTGGCGAAGTGACATCGCGGCCCTGCGGCGTGGCTGGCGCCTCTTCCGTACTTTGCGCAGGCGGCGATGATCAGCGACGACTTCGCCTTCATGGACCTGATAACCGGCTACCAGCCGGCCGCGCTGATCACCGCGGCGACCCGGCTGGGAGTGTTCGACGCCATCGACGGCGAGCCGCGCAGTGCCGCCGATGTCGCCGCCGTGCTGGCTACCGACCCGTCCACCACCGCCGCCATGTTGGAGTCGCTGCACCGCATCGGCCTGGCAGACAGGCATGGCGACCGCTACGCCGCCACCGGTTATGCCGCGCAACGACTCACAGGCGACGGCGAAATGCGGCTGCTGGTTGCCAAAGAGGCGGTGTTCGCCGACGCCTGGCTCCACCTCGAAGATGTCGCCCGCAGCGGCAGGCCCGCAATGGAGTCGTGGCGATCCCGCCTTAAGACCAACCCTGCTCAGGCCCGAGCCTTCCTGGAGGCGCTCGATGTGCTGGCCCGCATCAGCGGCCCCCGGCTCGAGGACCTCCCCGAACTCGCTCCCGGCAAGAAAGTGGTGGACGTCGGCGGCGGCCTCGGCAGCTACGCCCGCAAACTGGTGCATGCAGGTTCGTCGGTCGTCCTGGTCGACCTGCCCGAGGTCATCGGATGGGCCCAAGGCGCGTTGCGCGACCTGGACCCGTCCGCGTTGGAGCTGCGAGTCGGCGACGTTCTCCAGGATCCGGCATGCGCCGTCGATCCGGAGTCGATGGACAGCGCCCTCGTCTCACACATGCTGCACGACCTGACCGCAGACGTCGCCATCGACCTTCTCGGGCGCACCGCGAAGGCACTGCGTTCCGGTGGGCATGTCGTCGTCAACGACTTCGCCGGCGACAGCGGCCCGGGGGCATTCGGTCCCCTGTTCGACGTGATGATGAAGGTGGAGACAGGCGGGGGTGCGCATGACCTCGCCTCGTTGCGTGCCATGCTGGCCGCCACCGGCTTGCGGAATGTGAGGCAGGTTCCCTACCCCGAGCCTGTAACAGTGCTGATCGGAGAGACAAAATGAGCCGCAGCCCATTGAACGTAGACGACATCTACCAGACCCTGCTGGAGCGGATGAGCTCGGGCGCATACACGTTGGGCTCCCGGCTGCCGTCGTGCCGGTCCCTCGCCGAGGAGCTCGGCTCCAACGCCTCGACGGTAAACCGGGCTCTGCAACGGCTGGCCGCCGACGGGCTGGTACGCATCGAGGCCCGCCGCCGCACAATCCGCACCACTACCGAACATCAGGTGAGGCACCAATCTGTCGAACCGATCGCGGCAGACCTCACCCCGCAGCGACC
>CAZIEQ010000127.1:0-7183 GCA_964538725.1 uncultured Acidimicrobiia bacterium
GATGGCAGGAGGCCTCGAATTCGGTGACGACCTCGAGGCGGGCCAGCGCAACTACGACCTGGCGGGGAAGGGACGCCAGAACGCCGGATCGGCTTTCAAGCCGTTCGGTCTCGTCGCCGCCTTGGAGACCGGCTATTCGCTGAACTCCTACTGGGATTGGACCAACCCGCAGATCCTCGACTATCCGGGTGCACCCGAGCCGTGGGAATGCAACAACTTCGGCAACAGCGGGGAAGGGATCCGCACCTTGGAGTCGGCGCTCTACAACTCGACGAATACGGTCTTCTGTCAGGTAGCAGTCGCCGTCGGTGCCGACAAGATTGCCGACGCTGCCCATCGCATGGGCATCAAGTCACCGCTCGAGCCGGTGCCCTCCATCGTCCTCGGTACCCAGGAGGTCAGTCCGCTCGAGATGGCTGCTGCCTACTCGACGTTCGCCAACATGGGTGTGCGTACCGATGCCTACCTGATCGAACGTATTGAGGACGAGGCCGGCAACATCGTCTATGAGCATGAGGTCACCTCCGAACGGGTGCTCGACGAGGCGGTGGCGGCGGCTGCGGTCAACACCATGGAACAGGTGATCACCAGGGGTACCGGCACCCGGGCGGACATCGGACGGCCGCAGGCGGGCAAGACCGGCACCCACACCAACTTCACCGATGTGTGGTTTGTCGGATACATACCCCAGTTCACCACCGCGGTGTGGGTCGGCCATGCCGACCAGCAGATCCCGATGCGCAACATCGAAATCAAGGGAGAGTTCTACACGGCTGCATCGTCCAGCCGCATACCCGCCCCCATCTGGCGGGAGTTCATGGAGATCGTCACCGCCGGCCTGCCGGAGGAGGATTTCCCACCCGACCCGCCCGGCACCAACGCCTATTACGTGGTGCCCCGCACCCGGGTGCCCGACATAGCCACCCTGGCAGCCGACGGAGAGCTGGGTTCGTTGAGTGTCGGTTCTGAAACCAAGGCCCTCAAAGAGGCCTTCTACAAGTCGGGGCTGACCGTGACCATCGAGTGGGTGAACTCGGTGGAGGCCGAAGGAGCGATCATCGAAGTGCAGCCCGAGGTGGGCACGTTGGTCAACCAGGGAGGTGAGGTCGCCGTCCAAATCTCCAACGGGATCCCGCCTGCGGCTCCATTGGTGAGCCTCATCGGGTTGCAGCTGTCGGCGGTCAACGACACCATCAACACCTGGTCCCTCGACACCGGGGTGGTGATCACCTGGTCGGTGCAGACCAGAGGTGTGGCAGACCCGATGCTCTACGGAAGGGTGGTTGCCACGTCGCCACCGCCCGCTGAGCTGGTCATGTCGGGCGATTCCATCGTGGTGTTCGTCGCCATCCCCGTTTTTGGGGACGGGTGATCCCACCTTGGTTCACAGCGCCGCGGCCACCACTGCGGCCATCTCGTCATAGCTGAGACCGTCGGCCTCCGCACCTGCGCCGCCGGGGTGGGCGAGGCGCGGTGTGATCGTGCCGTCCTCCAAGTCGAAACGCCCTTCGAGCGCCGTCAGGCCGAACACGTCCGCGCGGAAACGGAACAGAAACCACAGATCACGATCCCCCACCTCGGGGAGAGGCTGGCCGCCGGAGAGGATCTCCGCCCCGCGGGATCCGTCGGCTCCCACCTCCCAGGCGGGCCAGGAGACGATGATCCGGTCGCCGGGCAGGGCGGTGCCCGCCAGCACGTCGTCGATACGCAGCGTGACGTCGAGATGCAGCGTGCCGACGGACTCCGACCCGTCCGGTGTGGGAGTGATTCGTCCGTCGGCGACGCTGGCAACGGTTCCGGCCACTATCAGATCACTGGCCGCGGTCAGTTCGGCGACCGACGCGTAGGAGCCGCCGGCATCGTCGTTGGAACCGCCGTCTCCGCCGCCTGCGATGAGGGCAGCAGCGGCAGTCACCACGAGGAGACCGGCAGCAATGGCGAGGCGTCGCAGTAGTCGCACATCGTGACGCTATCGCCGCCGGGAGCTAACACGGCAACGCGGCGGCCACCGCGGCGGCATGCTCCGCACGTAACCATCCGGGCCACGACCGGGTGGCATCGGCCGGTACCGGAGGCACCCGGGTTCGCACCCACAGTGAGCCCTCGTCAACGCGTACCAGAGCCGCTTCGGCAAGCAGTGCCAGCCCCAGCGGCCGTCTCACCGGCGCGCCGCGGCGGCCGGCCTCCACCAGCCGCAACAGATCACCGACCGCTCCCCCGGTGAGAGCCGCCGACCAGAAGCGGCGTACATAGGGGTCTGTGACCCGGATCCCGCCCGTCTCCCAGAGCCGAGGCCGCAGCAGGCAACGGCGCACCGCAGTAGGGCGCAGTGGCGTCGCAGCGCCCGACGGCGCGGCCGGGATGGGAGGACGGGCATCACGACGTGAATCGGGCGCTGCAGACGACACAACGCCTCCATACCAAGGATGTCATACAACGTCAAGTAGCGTGACATGACTCTGGGAAACATTCAGCTGGTCCCTTGTGAAGTCTTTCACAAAGTGTGACCAAAGCCTCTAGACGTGTCTGCAGGAGCTGCATACCGTGCATGAGAAGCAACAAGCTGACCAGGAAAGGTGATGTCCATGGCTGCGCTGCTCACCACCCGCCAGGTCCAGGAGATGATCAACGTCGACAAGTCGACCATCTACCGCATGGCAGATGACGGCCGCCTGATGGGGATCAAGGTCGGTAAGCAATGGCGGTTCCCCGCAGACCAGCTCGCCGAGAAGCTCGGGGGAACGGTCGCCATCGGTCCCGCCGCTGGCCCGCACGATCTGCACCGACTCATCATTCCCGAGGCCGCCCAGGCGATCGCCGACATGGTGGCCGATCTGTTGGGAGTAATGGCCGTCGTCACCGACATCGACGGGCGAGCACTCACCGCAGTCTCCAACCCGTGCGGGTTCTTTGCCGCTGTCGCCGGAGGCCCTCAAGGAGCCCAGGCTTGCATCGACGGGTGGCGGCGTCTCGGATTCGACATCGGCGCCGAGCCGGAGCTCGCAACCAGCCATCTGGGGTTCCTGTGCGCCCGCAGCTTCATCACCATCGGATCGGAGCAGGTGGGCATGGTCATCGTCGGAGGTGTGACGCCGGATGACTGGCCCCCGCACCCCGACGAGGTAACCCGCATGGCGACCATCCTCCACACCCCGGTAGATGTCGTGGCTGCTCACATACACCAGACCTACGACCTGGATGAAGGCGAGCGGCGCTGGGTGCTGCGTGTGCTTCCCCAGATCAGCGATCTGATCTCACGCCTCGCCACCGCCCGCAGCGAGCTCTTGGGAAAACTCGATCAGATCGCGGCCCTGGCCGCCGGGGCTGCACAACGTACAGGGAGATCAACATGAGAAAGCTGCTCATCCTCGGTGCGGGCGCCGCAGGAACGATGGTGGCCGCCAAGCTGGCACCCCGGCTCGACGCCGGCGAGTGGGAGATCACCGTCGTGGACCAGGACGAGACCCACTACTACCAGCCCGGTTTCCTCTTCATCCCCTTCGGCAGGTACCGGCGGGACGATGTCGTCAAACCGAAGTCGCAATTCATCCCGGAGGAAGTGGACTTCATCCTCGGCGAGATCGAGCGGGTGGAGCCCGAAGACTCCAGTGTCGTGCTGGCCGACGGCAGCGTCATCGACTACGACTACCTGGTCATCGCCACCGGCACCCACCCCCGGCCGGACATGACGCCGGGCCTCGACGGTGAGGCCTACGGCAGCACGATCCACGACTTCTACACCATCGACGGTGCCGAAGCTCTCGCCAAGAAGCTCGCCACCTGGGAGGGGGGCCGCCTCGTCGTCGACATCGTGGAGATGCCCATCAAGTGCCCGGTGGCGCCACTCGAGTTCGCCTTCCTCGCCGACGCCCACTTCGCAGACATGGGAATCCGGGACCGGGTGGACATCACCTTCGTGACCCCTCTCCCCGGCGCCTTCACCCAACCGGTTGCCGCCCGCCATCTCGGCTCCATGCTGAACGAGCGCGCCATTGCGCTGGAGGCCGACTTCTACCTGGAGCGTGTCGACGCGGACGACCGAACACTGGTGTCCTACGACGAGCGCAAGGTTCCGTACGACCTGTTGGTGACGGTACCGATCAACGCAGGGGCCGAGTTCGTGGCGCGCTCGGGACTCGGCGACGAGCTCAACCACGTACCGGTGGACAGCCAGACGTTCCGCTCCCCCCGTTACGGCAACATCTTCGCCATCGGTGATGCGGCCGGGCTGCCGATATCAAAGGCCGGATCGGTGGCCCACTTCTCAGTGGAGGTGTTCGTGGACAACTTCGTCGATCTCGTCCACGGCCGTCCCATGCGAGCAAGCTTCGACGGCCACGCCAATTGCTTCATCGAATCGGGCAGGGGCAAAGGCCTCCTCATCGACTTCAACTACGACACCGAACCGCTGCCCGGCAAGTACCCGGTACCGAGGATCGGACCGTTTTCACTCTTGAGGGAGACCCGCATCAACCATTGGGGCAAACTCGGCTTTCGATGGATGTACTGGAACATCCTCATGCGAGGGCGCAAGACGCCGCTACCCCACCACATGCGCATGGCCGGCAAGGTCGCCACAGGTGCGTCCAGATGAGGGCCCGACGGCCCGGGCTGTGTGCGATTCAGATGAGGAGGCACAAATGACAGCAACCGCAGTGGCCGGCAAGGAGATCGACGTCGACGTCGACGGCTTCATGACCGACTACGAACAGTGGGACGAGGAGATCGCCGGAGTGTTCGCGGCCCAGATCGGCATAGGCGAGCTCACCGAAGATCATTGGCGAGTGATCGACTTCCTGCGCCGGGACTTCCGAGAGCAGGGCACGACGGCAACGCTGCGTCGGGTATCGGCCGTCGGCGGCTTCCCGACAAAGGATCTGTTCACCCTGTTCCCCAGGAAACCCGCCAAGAAGATGGCATACGTCGCCGGGCTTCCCAAGCCACACGGCTGTGTGTGACATCCGGCCACACCCGAAAGGAGCTGAGCAGAGATGACGACCGCAACCGAAACACCGGCGGTCGTCCCCGACTTCGGGGACGACGCCACGCAACGCAAGCTGTGTTTCATCTGCAGCAAGGGCAGCCTGGATATGGCATATCCGGCATTGGTGATGGCCAACGCCGCTCTGGGTGAGGGAGTCGAAACCCACGTCTTCTTCACCTTCTGGGGGCTGGACATCATCAACAAGAAGACCATGAACCACCTCAAGTTCACCATCCTCGGCAACCCGGCAACCCACATGCCGCAAGGTCTCGGCGGGCTTCCCGGCATGACGGCCATGGCTACCCACCGGATGAAGAAGCAGATCGAAGATCAGGACGTTCCCGAGATCCCCGAGTTCCTGCAGATGATCACCGACGCCGGCGGTCACTTGTGGGCATGCAAGATGTCTGTGGACATGATGGGGCTCACCAAGGAAGACATGGTCGACGAGGTGGAGGGCATAATCTCAGCTACCGATTTCATCGAGCTGTCCGACGACGCCGAGGTGATCTTCGTCTGATTGCCGGTTCACTCGAACTCCCAGCACCCTGATCGGGCTACCTTGGCCCCCCAACCCCAGAGGAGGCGTGATGGAGCTGAAGCCGGCGCAGGCGATCGAATGGGTCCCCGCAGGTACCGAACACTTCACAGGTGAGGTGCGGCTGGGACCACTGTCCCATGCCACCCCTGAGGGTCTCAACGCGCTGGCGGTGCACTTCGCCCCCGGCGCCCGCACCGACTGGCACACCCATGGCGACGGCCAGGTGCTCTACTGCGTTTCGGGGGTGGGGTGGGTGCAGAAGGACGACGGTGAGACCGTCACCATCACCCCCGGGGATGTCGTCCACTCCCCGCCCGGGGAACGCCACTGGCACGGGGCGACGCCGCAGTCACACATGGTCCACCTGTCCCTCACCACCGGCCCCCCCACCGAATGGTTCGCCGAGAAGGTCGACGACGAGGAATACCACCGGCACTCCTGACGCCGTCGCCGGCGAGCGCAGGCATGCACACGGCACCCACCTCACCGAAGACGAAACTAGGTGCTCGCTGCCGGCGGACATCGCATTCGCCTAGCGTGTCCCACATTGCAGAGACCAGGGAAGAGTCGACTGGGGGCTTCGTGACCAAGTGGTTTCTCCGTTCTCGGACACTGTGGGTAAACGTTCTGGGTATGGCGGGGCTTGTGCTGGGAACGGACCTCAACGACCAGCTGGTGCAGCTCGCCGCGTTGGTGGCACCGGGGGGCAACGGCCTCGTCCGCCTGGTCACCAGGGAAGGCATCGGCCGGCTGGGAAAGTCCATCCTCAGGTCGCGCACCGTTTGGTGGAACCTGGTGCTCATCATCGCAGCCGGGTTTGCCGCCTACTCGGGCGAGTGGAAGGCCGCCCTGTTACTGGGCGCGTTCGCCGCAGCCAACCTCTTCCTGCGCAAGGTCACCACGAGAGGGCTCACCCTGTTCCCCCACCCGTCACGGCGCGCCTGACCCGGATGCAGGCAACAACAGGCCGGAGGTCGCTCAGATCACGGCGGGAATGACCGAGTTCCCGTAGGCCTCCAAGGTGGCGTCCTCGTCATCGTGCATCAGGTAGATGGAAAACTGGTCGGCGCCGAGGGCAGACAGCTCCGCCAGCTTGTCCACGTGGGCCGACGGCGGACCCAGGATGCAGAACCTGTCGACGATCGAGTCTGGAACGAAGTCGGTAGAGGGGTTTCCCGCCTGACCGTGATGGCTGTAGTCGTACTCCTGGCGCGCCTTGATGTAGTCGGTCAGAGCCGCCGGAACCTCGCCGGTATCGTCTCCATAGCGGTTCACCAGGTCAACCACGTGGTTGCCGACCATGCCTCCGAACCAGCGCCGCTGCTCCCGCTGATGTGCGATGTGGTCGGCGTACTCGTACTGTTGCTCTACGTTGTCATGCTCGTGAACCTCAAGAAAGAAGAAGGAGAGAGGAGGTTTCAGTGGTCATGGCCTGTCGGGCTGGTTATTGCATCAGGCTTTACAATTGCTTTCCTTTATCTGCTGAAAGAGATGTCTGTCTTTGCTCAATTGGGAAAATACAGTATTGAGAAGATTCAGACAGAGGGCAATATTATGGTAGTAGGCAAGGTACTATATACAAAGTACCTCCTGCCCTTTGAGATAGCGTCACTGATACTGCTTGTTGCCATAATCGGAGCGGTCGTACTGACAAAGAA
>CAZIEQ010000128.1:0-7130 GCA_964538725.1 uncultured Acidimicrobiia bacterium
CGCTCGGCATGGGAACGCCGCCGCGCTCTTGTTGAATGTGGGCATGCGTGCAGAGGAAGCCCGGCGGGACGTAGAGCTGGTAGAAGTTCTCGGCCGAGAGCTCCGTGGCGACATGGCGCCCGAAGCTCGGCGAGCCCCCGACTCCGCCCAGAACAGCTCCCGGCCCACAACAGCCAGCCGGTCGGAGCCGGAGGCGGTGGCTTCCAAGGCGCGAGCCGCGTCGGCGTCGGGTTCCTCGGCCAGGAAGGACACCTCGAGGTCTCCCCCATCCATGAAGGGGCACGCCTGGGGAACGGCGACCACTTCGGAGTCCGTGCGGAGGAAGGTCGGAACTTCAAACCCCAGCTCGGCTTGCAATGCCGTTTCGATCTTCGCGCCGATCGCCACGTCGTCCGTATCGAAGATCACATTCCCCGAGGCGATCACCGTGGCCACGTTCTCGAAACCGAGCGACTCGAAGACGGCGCGCAGCCGCTTCATCTTCACATGACGGGGCGGGGTGTTGATCGCTCTCAGGAATGCTACGAATCGGGCCATGACGCCCCAGGGAGGAGAGGCGGCAGTGTATGCGGAGCGGTGAACCGGTTCCGCTTCTCCACACCTCGACACCTCCGACGGTTGGGCTCTCCGAGCCGGGGCCCCCAGCCGTTCAGCCGGTGACGGCGGCCACCCAGTCGAGGAAGGCGTCCTTGACAGGGTCTGAGTCCCGGTCCGACCAGTTGACTGGCATGGCTTGGTAGCCGAGGACGTAGTCGCCGCAACCCTTCCAGTGGAATCCCCAACTGACGGCTTGGGAGATAGCCGCCGAGCCTTTGACGGCCACCGCCGACGAGGTCAGACGGGGGCATCGACCATGCTCGCCGTAATTGTCCTCGTTCCACACGACGGGTTTCGACGTGCGGCGTCTGATGGCGGCTATGTAGCGGCTCTGGGTTTCCACATCGATGCCGTTCCCGTGCCAGAGGACGAAGTCTGCTTGGTCGAAATAGGAGTCGGGGACGGTTGCCGGGTCGCGGGACGCCGCGATCGATGAAGACGCCAACAGCCTATGGCCGGGGTACCGGGCGGCGGCGTATCCATGCATGTGGCGCAACACCTCATGAATGCGGGCGATGGTGAGAATGTCGTGGGCATATGCCTGCGGCGGCCCCGACGCACGCACCGACACCTCGTTGGCCACATCGAAGATCACGTTCCTGTAGTCGTGAACTCCCCACAGGAAGTCGAGGACGTCATCGGTGGCTCGCAGCACGGCCTGGGCGTCTGCCAGCTCGTCGGACTGGTGCTTGTAGAACAGGTTGAGTATCACCACCATGCCGAGCCGGTCGGCTTCGTCGAGGACGCGGACGAGCCGGTCCGCCCATTTCGATTTGAGCATTCCGTCGGCGTCGAAAGCGCTCACCCTCTCGACTCTGGATGCCGTCGTCGGTCCACCACCATCCGGGTTGGGATTGCCTCCCTGTAGCGACAACGTGAACGCGTCCAGACCTGCCTGTGCCCACTCGCTCAGCGCGGAGATGAACTCCGCGACGTTACGTTCGGCAGATTCGTCGGTCCAGGCCCCCGCCCCGGGCCCGGACGGATACGCCCAGTTGTCCCGGGTCAGGGGGTTCTCATCGTCGAAGATGCCTTGCACTGCTCTCACGTTCACCAGGAGGCCCTGCGCGTCCGATCCCGGGTTGGTGACTTCCCCGTCGACATACCACCGCCCTCCGCTGATGCTCACTCCCTGCTCTATGACCCCCGGCGCCGGTCCCACCGGTGTCGAGCTGTCGGTGGTGGTCGTGCCTTCGCTGATCGGCGTGGTTGTCGGCGTGGTCGTGGTGGTGGAGGCAGCGGCCGGCGTCGTGGTGGCGGCCACGGTGGTGGAGGTGGTCGCCGGGGTCTGGCGAACGGCGGAGCTGGTGGTTGTGGCGACGGTTGAACCTCCGCAAGCAGACGCCGCCGCCACGAGGAGTATCGATAGTCGTCGCACCCATTCCAACTTACCCACCGTCGGGGCCACCCGGTCACAGCCGGGTCCGCTTTACTTCACACATGGACGTCGACACCTCCGACCTGTGGGACTGTCCGAGCTGCGGAAAGCGCTTCGTCACCGAAAACATGTGGCATTCCTGCGGAAACCACACCGTCGAAGGTTTCATGGCGGGCAAGAGCAACATCGCCTGGTCCTACTGGAACCGGCTGTGCGAGCTGGTCGGCAGCTGCGGCCCCTATTCGATCGTCGCCAACAAGACCCGTCTGGTGTTCATGGTGCGGGTGCGGTTCGCCGGCATGGACGCGGTGTCGGATCGGGGAATGAACTTCAGCTTCTGGCTCAAGGAACGGATCGACAACCCCCGGTTGCACCGGGTGGAGCATTACGGGCGGAGGGACTGGGGCCACCACATACGGGTGACAGCTGTGGACCAGCTCGACGACGAAGTCCGAGGGTGGCTGTGCATGGCCTACCAAGTGGGCTGCCAGCGAGCGTGAACCGTTTCCCCCGACACGCGACCCTATCGTCCTGCGGTGGAGGCGGACACGCTGGCAGATAGCAGCTTCTTGGACGGCCGGGGTTTGTCAAAGGCAAACTGGCGCGGGATCGGATGTTGAGGATCGGCGACCCCCGACACCTGCGCCCCCAGCGGGTCGGGTTCGCCTTGCCATGGGTGCTGGTCCTGGTGTTTGTCATTGCCGGCGCCGATCCCCTGACTGCACCTCGGCGCTCTGTGGGAATGGACGGCTCTGAGTTCTCCGCAGAACGAGCAATCGAGCACGTGGCAAACATCGCCCAACAACCGCGGCCCATCGGCAGCCTTGCAGGCGCCGCAGCGCGCAGCTACATCGTCCGCGAGTTGACCGCTGTAGGCCTGGAACCACAGCTACAGACGACGATGGTCTCCGACTATTACGGAGACACCGGCACGGTTGCGGTGGTCAACGTGATGGCACGCATCCCAGGCTCTGACCCCACCAGGGCAGTCGCATTGATGGGCCACTACGACACCGTGCCCACGTCGCCGGGAGCCAACGACGACGCAGCCGCGGTGGCCGCAATACTCGAAACCACCCGGGCGCTGCTCGCCGGTCCCAGCCTGCGCAACGATGTAGTCCTGCTGTTCACCGACGGAGAGGAACCCGCCTTCCGCTACGGCTCCTCAGCCTTCCTCGCGGAGCATCCCTGGGCAGACCAGGTCGGGCTGGTAATCAACTTCGAGGCCGTCGGCGGTTCGGGACCGTCGATGCTGATCGAAACCAACGGCCCGCAAGAATGGATCATCGATGAATACGCCGAAGCGGCGCCCCACCCCGAAGCCTTCTCCTTCCTGACGGAAACCGTCGCTCTCATCGGCGGGTCCGACACAGACTTCGCACCGTTCCGAGACAGGGGTATCCCCGGGCTCAACTTCGCCTACCTGCGGGGCTCACCTATATATCACACCGCCAACGACTCGCTGGATCGGGTGGCCCTCAGCAGCCTGCAACACCACGGCTCACACGCACTGTCCCTGACCCGCCGCTTCGGCAATGCCGACCTCGCCGACGTGCCCGACTCGGGAGACTCGGTCTTTTTCACGATGATCGGCTCCCTGCTGGTGCGCTACCCGGCAGGGTGGACGCTGCCCCTGGCGCTCCTGGCGGTCGTGCTCTTCACCGTTGCAGCCACTGGGCGAATCAGGCGGGGAACCGGCACTCTGCGCTCACTGCTCTTCGGAGCGGGCGTCACGCTCACCGGGATAGGCGCGGCCATGGTCGCAACCACCGTCGTGTGGCGGCTGTTCACCGCCGTGCGCCGCACACCCGGAGTCGTCGAGAGCTACCTGTACCTGCTGGGGTTGGTCGCCCTGTCCGCCGGGGTGTGGGCGGCGGTGAGCCGGACCGCCCGCAACAGGCTGGGCGGCATCGACAGACCCGGCGGCGCGCTTTTCGTGTGGGTGGTCATCGCGCTGATGACGAGCGTATGGCTGCCGGGAGTCAGCTACCTCTTCGTCTGGCCAGCGCTCGCCGGCGCGCTCGCTCTTTCACGGTATCCAGGTGATCGAGCTGAGGGTGGGTGGACGGGTTTCATCCTGTGGGTGATAGTCGCCGCATCCTCGGTGGTTCTTCTGGTTCCCGCCGTCGACACCTTCTACCAAATGGCACAGCCCAGGCCGGGCAATCCCGACTCGGAGGTGGTAGAGATCATCGCGCTGGTGGTCGCCTTCGCCGTCCTCGTCGTCGCGCTGATCTCCCCAGTGGCCCGCATGCCGGCACGCCGGGTCGGCCGACCATGACCGGGGACTGCATCATTCGATCAGCCAATGCCAATCGACCGGCTGGGCTGTGGCAGGTGCCAGACCGAGAATCCACCTGCAGCCGTCGGACACCGACAATCCTTCTAGACCGAGCGTCTCTGCGGTGCGAACGGCGGCCCTTTGCAGACGAGATCGATAGCGCGAACCTGCGGCGGCCGGGCCCAGCGCCGGGGTGATGATGTGGCCGTGGCGGCGGTCCACCCAGGTGGGAATCTGAGCCATTCCGGCTACCCTCCACTCTCCTTCCTCCTCCTCGACCCGCACCAGCAGGACGGCACCTTCTTCGGAGCCGGCCGTGCAGCAGTCGGCCAGTTGGTTGCTGAGAAAGTTGCCCAGGCTGAACGCCACCGGCTTGCCCGCGACCTCGGCGACCGGCTGCAGCACATGGGGATGGTGGCCGACGACCAGGCCGATGTCGGGCGAGGTCAGCAGGACTTCGGCGAGCTGCTGTTGGCGCGGCGACGGTCTGCGCGAGTACTCGTAGCCCCAGTGGAGTGACACGACCACGAAGTCGGTGCCCGAGCGGCGTAGCCGGGCGGCATCGGAGATGATGCGGTCGGCATCGATGATGTTGGCAGCCCACGGCTGGTCTCGCAGCAGACCGGCACCGCTGAACCCGTAGCTGTATGCGATGTGGCCGACGATGAGGCCCCCGACGTCGTAGATCTCACCGCCCGCCTCGACCGGATTGCGGGCAGTCCCGGCGTGGCCCAGGCCGGCGTCGTCCAACACGTCGAGGGTTTCTGAGATCCCGCTCAGCCCGCGGTCGAGTGAATGGTTCGATGCCGTGGAGCATCCGTCGTAGCCGGCTGCCGCGATCGCTTCGGCAACCTCAGCCGGCGCGGAGAACCGAGGCCAGCCTCTCAGCCGGCTGCTCTGCGGATCGAGGGGAACTTCGAGATGGCACAGGGCCAGGTCGGCGGACCGAATCACCTCAGTGACATCAGCGAGCATCGCCGAGAAGTCGAACCCGTCGCCGTCGGCGCTCCGCCGGGCACTGGCGGCGACCGCGTCGTGCACCAGCATGTCGCCGGTGAACAGCAGCACGCGGCTCGAAGATGCAGCCTGTCGCGTGTTTACGACCACGGCTTGGGAGGCCAGTGTCTCCGCCGTCGCCGCCGGGAGATGCGACGGACCATCGTGGGGTTCCAGACCCGGCACGGACACGGTGACGAGGAGCATCACCCCCAATGCGGCCGATGACCGCGGGGCATCGCGTTGGCGACGGCGTTGGCGGCCCATACCCTCGGTTCTTCGGTCGGTGCCGTCACCGCCTTGACGGCTGCCGCCGGCGGCGACCCCCGGCCCGCACCGCCGCTACCGTCGGCCCGTGATCGCCGCCGGTTTCCTACGCGCCGCCATCGACGAAGCCCGGGCCGGCCTCGCCGAAGGCGGGATTCCGATCGGGTCGGTGATCGTCATCGACGGCGAGATCGTCGGCCGGGGACACAACCGGCGGATCCAGCAGGGGTCGCCCGTCTTGCACGCTGAGATGGACGCACTCGAGAATGCGGGGAGGCTGCCTGCCGGCGATTACCGCCGCGCCACCCTGTACACCACGCTGTCACCATGCGACATGTGCAGCGGTGCCATCCTGCTCTACAAAATCCCTCGGGTGGTGATCGGGGAGAACCGGACGTTCCTCGGCGCCGAAGACCACCTGCGATCACGCGGCGTCGGCGTCGAGGTGGTCGACGACGCCGAATGCACCGCCCTGATGGAGGCGTTCATCGACGCCAACCCGCAGCTGTGGGAAGAGGACATAGGCAACTGAGATCTGTCTAACGCCCGCCGAGGATCGTTTCGATACTGCGGGCCTGAGCGACCAGTTGCTCATCTGCCCCGGAATGGCCTGCGATCTGTAATCCCAGAGGCAAACCGTCGGCGGCGACGCCGGCGGGAATGGCAATCACCGGAAGATGGGCATGGGTCCACGGAGTGGCCATTACCGGGTCGCCGATGTAGTCGAGGCCCCGCGGCGCCGGTCCGGTGGCCGCAGGGCTCAGCCATACGTCGATGCCCGCGGTGTCCATCGTCGCTTCCAGCCGGATGCGCAGCCGCTGCGAGGAGTCGATTCCCCGGGCGACAGCGCCCTCTCCGAGGGCAGACCCCTCCGTCACCAATGCGGCGGTGCGGGGCCGGTACATGGCGGCGTGGTGGGCGAACCAGGATGCGTGCATTGCGGCAAACTGGGCGGCCACCAGGCGGCGATGGGCGGCGGCGATCCCATCGATGTCGGTCAGCTCCCCGGCCCTCACCACCGCGAAGCCACCCTGTTGCAGCTTCCCCAGCGCCGCCTCGAAGACGGTGCGGGCAGCCTCGCCGACCCTGCTCAGATAAGGCTCTGCGGGGACTCCGATCGTGCAAGAGGTGACGTCAGGTGACGTCACCCACTCATCGCACATCACTGCGGCTGCCATTTCGGCGGTTGCCACATCCGCGGCAAGGACACCGACATGGTCCATGGACGGGGCGAACGGCACCACTCCATCGGCAGGTACACGACCGTAGGAAGGCTTGAACCCGACAACCCCGCAGTAGGCGGCCGGGGTGACGATCGAATCCACCGTCTGGGTGCCGATCGCCAGCGGCACCACACCAGCAGCCACAGCCGCCGCCGACCCGCTGCTGGAACCACCGGGCGTGTGCGCCGGATCATTGGGATTGGTGGTGGCGGCCGGCTCGGAGAACGCCAACTCGGTGGTTGCAGTCTTGCCTGCGATCAGTGCACCCGCCTCCCGCAGCCGGGTGACGACCGTCGCCTCAGGCCCGGCGCACAGCTCCGGCGGCAGTCTCGAACCGGCCGCTGTGGGAAGGCCCGCGCGGTGGACCGCGTCGCTCGCGCCGCTGTTC
>CAZIEQ010000129.1:0-7101 GCA_964538725.1 uncultured Acidimicrobiia bacterium
GGTCGGCCGCCGAGGCGGGGGGGCGGTGCGAGGTGTGGTGCGGCGCCCCGCTTCTTCCGCGGCCGCGCGCGCAGCGCCCGGCGGCCCGACGAGCTGGCGTTTGCCATCGACGTCGAGCCGCTGCCTCCATCGGCCGGGGAGGTGTACCTCAAAGTCGGCCGGAGGGGTGCCATGGAAGTGGCGTTGGTGGGGCTGGCATCCCGCCTTTCTTTCTCCGACGGAGTCGTCACCGCCGCCCGCATGGCACTGTGTTCGGTCGCGTCCCGGCCGATCAGAGTCGCGGCGGCAGAGAATGCATTGATCGGGAGGCCGGCGGACGATGCCTCCATCGCCGAGGCGGGATGGCTGGCAGTCGATTCCGTATCCCCCATCGACGATCAGCGGGCGACGGCTTCGTACCGGCGGATGCTCATCCCCCGCCTGGTTCGCAGAGCGGTGACGATGTGCCGGGCCCGGGCAGGTGCGGCAGCATGATGCGCCTCGACCTGACCGTCAACGGCATGGTCCATGCGATCGACGTCGAGCCCGATGAGACGTTGCTCAGCACACTTCGCGACCGCCTCTATCTCAACGGGGTAAAGGAAGGATGCGACGAGGGGGAGTGCGGCGCATGCACCGTCCTCGTCGACGGGCGTCCCGTCGACTCCTGCATCTTGCCGGCGCTTGCGGTCAGCGGTGCGGAGGTCCGAACTGTCGAGGGGCTCAGCGGGCCCGACGGGTCGCTCAGTCCCCTGCAGGCCGCCTTCGTGGAGAAGGCTGCTGTGCAGTGCGGATTCTGCACTCCCGGTTTCCTCATGACGCTGACAGCTCTGCTGGAGATCGACCCCATGCCTACCGAGGATCGAGTCCGCAGGGCGTTGGTGGGCAACATCTGCCGCTGCACGGGCTACAGCGCGATTCTCGATGCGGTGTCGCAGGTCGTGGAAGAGGCCTGCTCATGACGGCAGTTGGGGCTTCTGCGCCGCGTTCGGACGCAGTCGGCAAAGTGCGAGGTACGGCCAGATACGGCGCCGACTACGCCGAGGTAGGGATGCTGCATGCCAGTCTGGTTCGTTCTCCTGTCCCCGCGGGGAGAATCACCCGGCTGGATGTTTCACATGTGTTGGCCATGGCCGGGGTGTATGCGGTCGCCACGGCTGCGAATGCTCCGCGCCACCGCAACGGCCTCGTGCTGATGGACACTCCGTTCTTCGCAAATGATGTCGTTCGCTACGAGGGTGAGCCGGTGGCGTTGGTTGTCGCCGACAGCCCGCGGCGGGCACAGGATGCCGCCGCTGCCGTGATCCTCGAGATCGAGCAGACAACCCCCGTCGCCAATGTCGATGAGGCCCTCGCCTCGGGGGCTCCTCTGGTGCATCCCGACCTCGACTCTTACGAAACGGTTCCCGGTTCCGTCCCCTGGCCGAGGGGCGGCAACGTCGCCGGAATGCTGGTCGCCGACCCCGACGGAGTGGAAGCCGCATTCGCCGCCGCCGATGAGATCATCGAAGGCACCTATGTCGTGCCCCGTCAATACCAGGCATACCTCGAGCCCAAGTCGGCCACCGCCTCTTATGACGGACACCGCTGGACGGTGCACGTTTCGCACCAGTTTCCTCACAACGTGCGGTCCCGTCTGGCGCAGGCGCTCGGCGTCGACATCACCCGGATTCGTGTCGTGGGTCACCATATCGGAGGCGGCTTCGGGGCCCGCCTCGACCTCGGGCTCGAGCAGTTCGCAGCTCTCGGAGCTCGGATCACAGGACGTACGGTGAGGATCGTCAACAGTCGCAGCGAAGACCTCATCAGCTGCATGTCCCGGGAGAACGCCACCATTCGAATCCGCTCGGGGGTGACCAAAGAGGGCCGAATCATCGCCCGCGAGCTGGAATGTCTCATGGATGGAGGCGCCTACGCCGGGGACACGCCCTATCTGACCAGCATCGCCCTCCTCATGGCAGGGTCGGTGTACAAGGTCGGTCGGGCTCGGGTCGTTGCCAAGGCCGTTTACACAAATACTGCTCCCACAGGTGCTTTTCGCGGGGTGAGCGGCACCTATATCTGCTTCGCGATCGAACGCCACATGGACCGGCTCGCCGAGGCAATAGGCATGGATCGTCGCGAGATGCGAATGCGAAACCTGTTCCATTCGGGCGATGCGATGCTCAACGGGCAGGTGCTGGACGACGCCGACATCCTGCGCGAAGCGTTCGACAAGGTGGAAGAAACGGCGCCGTGGGACGAGACGGGGACCGGTCCCAACAGGGGTGTCGGCGTCGCTGCGGCGATCTGGCTCACCAACCCTCTGGCCGGGTCGGCGACGCTCACCCTCCACGAAGATGGTCGTCTCGGCGTGGCGACCGCAGCCACCGAAAACGGAAGTGGGGCGGTTGCGATGGGGGTGCGTCAGATCGCAGCCGGGGAGTTCGACCTCGACGCCGAAAGCGTGTTCGTCACCCTGCCGGACACGGATTCCGCGCCCTACGACGCAGGGTCACAAGGCAGCCGAACCACCCATGTGGTGGGGCGGGCAGTCCACGAAGCCGCCCGGCAGATGAAGATGCGGGTGTTCGACATTGCGTCGGGTCTTCTCGGTGCTCTCCCCGATGACCTCGAGCTGAGAACGGGGACCGTGTGTGTACGTGGTGATCCGGCGCAGAGGGTGACCCTGGCCGAGGTGGCCACGGCCGCTCTGGGCGCGGGAGGGCCGATCAGCGCGACCGGCACCTACAACGTCCCTCTTCCCAAGTGGGATCCAGACGCTGCCGAAGGCCTGCTGTTCCCCGTGTTCCCTGTACCGACCTATCACGTGCACCTTGCCGAGGTCGAGGTGGACCCGACCGACGGCCGGGTCAGCGTCACCCGCTACGTCGTTGCCCAAGAGGTGGGACGGATGATCAACCCCGACGGAGTGCGCGGCCAAATCCAAGGCGGTGTCACCCAGGGCATGGGGTACGCCCTGTGGGAGGGGCTGGAGAGCCGAAACGGGCGCTACACGCGGCGCACGCTCGAGTCGTACGGCTTGCCGCTGACCGTCGATATACCCCGTACCGAAATGATCATCCTCGAACATCCCCATGAGGAAGGCCCCTACGGTGCCAAGGGTGTAGCAGAGCCGCCGGTCGTTCCCGTGGCTGCAGCGATCGCCAACGCCGTCGCCGACGCCACCGGCGCGGACATAGATCGGCTGCCGATCCGTCCGGAAGCCATCATCGCTGCACTCGACGACGGGGAGGGGTGAGTGCGGCTCGGTATCGATGTAGGGGGCACGAACACAGACGCGGTGCTGATGGATGGCCGCCGCGTCGTCGCCGCGTTGAAGACGCCGACGACCCCTGAGGTGACGTCGGGGATAGTCGCTGCTCTCAGCGGCCTGCTCCGTGGCGCAGCCACCGACCCGGCGGGCGTCACCGGGGTGATGATCGGCACGACCCACTTCACCAATGCGGTTGTCGAAGCCCGCAGAATGGCCCCTGTGGCTGCCATCCGCCTCGGCCTCCCGGCCACGCGGGCTCTGCCTCCCCTGGTCGACTGGCCCGACCGGCTGGCTGAGGCCGTCGGCGGCCACGTCTACATGTGTACCGGAGGCCACGAGTTCGACGGCCGCGAGATCTCTCCGCTCGACCCCGACGAGCTGCGCCGTGTCGCCGTCGAGGCGGCGACGGCAGGTGTCCGATCGGTGGCGCTCACCGCAGTGTTCTCCCCGGTCAACGGCGAGTGTGAGCGAAGGGCCGCTGCAATCCTCAACTCCGAGGTTCCCCACTTGTCGGTGAGCCTCTCCAGCGAGATCGGTCGTATCGGGCTCCTGGAACGGGAAAACGCCACCATCCTCAACGCGTCCCTGCAGCCGCTGGCGGAGGCGATTGTCGTTGCTTTCGAGGAGGCCGTGTCGGCGGCAGGACTGACGTGTCCCATCTTCATCTCCCAAAACGACGGGACGCTGATGAGCCTCGAATACGCCCGCAGGTACCCGGTGGCGACCTTCGCCTCCGGGCCAACCAACTCGATGCGAGGTGCAGCCTTCCTGAGCGGAGTCGCCGACTGCGCAGTCGTGGACATCGGAGGGACGACGTCCGATGTCGGGGTCCTCACTTCGGGATTCCCTCGCGAAGCGTCGGTTGCAGTGGGGATAGGAGGAGTTCGCACCAACTTCCGCATGCCCGACGTCTTGCCGGTGGGCATCGGAGGCGGCTCACTGGTGCGCGGCAGGAGTGATGACGTCACCGTTGGGCCCGACAGCGTCGGCTATGAACTGACGGACCGCGCGTTGGTGTTCGGTGGCACGGACTTGACTGCCACCGACCTGGCGGTAGCCGCCGGGATGGCCGATGTCGGCGACGCCTCCGCCGTCGCGGATCTGGATGGCCGTCTCGTGGAAACGACTCTGCGCCGAATCAGGGACGATGTTGCCGCCACCGTGGACCGTATGAAGACAAGCGCCGCACCCGTTCCCCTGGTCGTTGTCGGCGGAGGATCGATTCTCCTCCCCGACGAGGTCGATGGAGCCGCGAAGGTCATCCGGCCGGAGCATTATGCAGTAGCCAACGCGATCGGTGCCGCCATAGCGCAGGCAGGAGGTGAGGTCGACCGCGTCTATTCGTTGGAGGACCTGACTCGGGAGGCAGCGCTGGAGCAGGCGTGCGAGGAGGCTGTGAGCCGTGCTGTCGAGGCAGGTGCAGACGAGGGGACGGTGGAGGTGGTGGACGTCGAAGAGGTCCCTTTGGCCTATCTGCCGTCGAATGCGGTGCGCATACGGGTGAAAGCGGTAGGTGACCTGGCGACGGTCGGCGCGGTGGTGCTGTGAGCGAACGGTACCTGACCGGAAAGACCGCCCTGGTCACCTCGTCATCACGCAACCTGGGGGCAGCGACTGCATGGGCGCTGGCCCGCAGGGGAGCCAATGTGGCGATCAACTACTTCGAATCGGCCGAAGTGGCGCAACAGATGGTGGCCAAGATGCAGCAGGCATGCGGCGGCGATCATGTTGCGCTGCGCGCCGACACCGCTGTAGCCGACGAGGTGCGGGAACTGGCCGCCACCGCCGCGGAAGCTCTGGGTCCGATCCAGGTTCTCGTCAACAACTCGGGCCCGTTCTCCATGGAGCCCTTCGCGGAGATGGACGAGTCGGAGTATCGCCGCATCTGGGACGGCAACGTGACCGCCGCCTATGCGGCCACCCAGGCTGCTGTGCCGGGGATGCGGAGCGCCGGGTGGGGTCGGATCGTCAACGTGTCGGCGGGCTCGGCGTTTCTTCGCAACCATTCCATATACACCCTGGCCAAATCGGCGATCATCACCTTCACCGAGGAACTGGCGGTGGAGCTCGCTCCGGAGGTAACGGTCAACTGCATTGCTCCGGGTCAGATCGCCGAGAGTGCACAAGACGTCGCCGAGTTCGATCCGACCTTCGTTGAGCGAGCCGTCGGCGCCACACCGGCAGGTCGTCTCGTGCGCCGCCCAGAAGTCGCCGACATCGTCGCCGAACTGTGCAGCCCGCGGTGGGACATGGTGACCGGTGCGACGATTCCCATCGACGGGGGGTGGCGTTTCCACCGCTTCTGATGTCATGGAGGCGCCGCTGCCGGGCCGCCGGTCGGTCACAACGTGTAGGAATCACCCCAGTCGAGGGGGATCACCTCGATGTCGGCGGCGGCGAGCACGTTCTTCACCATGCCTGCGATCAACTCCCGCCCGCTGCGGCTGGTGTAGAAGTCATGGATTGGAACCACCTGGCGGGGCGCCAGCCGCATGGCGAAGGCAACCGAAGCCGTTGTCGAGCCCCACGGCACCAGCATCGGCAGCGCCAGCACCGGTGCGCTGACGGTCGGCTGGTAGCTGTCCCCGGGATGGGTGAGGACTTCCTCGATCGTGTAGCTGCGATTGGGAGGTGCGGCACCGCTGGGAATCAACTCGTGGACCACATCTTCGCAAACCACGCCGGGCGGATTCTCCGTCATCACTTCGATGTCGTGGCGGCCCAACAGGTCGGCGACGGAGTCGTTGGCGTGCACTGCGACATCGTTGCCCCTATCGACCAGCCAGCGGACGAATTCCGGTTTGACATGGTCCCAGTGCTCGTGGGTGATGAGGACTCGTTGCACCTCACCGATCGAATCGAGGTCGACCTCCCCCGAGTCGAACGTGAAGAACCCAGGGTCGATGAGCGTCGTACCGTCGCCGGCGGTGACGAGCAAACACGAATCAGCGAGACGTCTAATGGTGGTCATCCACCGACGTTAGGGGAGCAGCCCCGCTTATGTCGGGGCTGTTGAATCAGATGTCGCGTATGCCCTCGACGATGAGTGCCAGCCCGCCGACGACTACGAAGGCGCCGTGGAACCGGGCCGCCGCCGCAGCCACCGTCGCGGGAAACCGTTCATACGGGATCACCGCCACGCCGGCCAGCGCGATCGCTGCTGCGAGCGAGGTTGTGGCCGTACCCAGATCGGCACCGGCGGAGACACCCAGCATCACCAGCTCCGGGGTGAGCAGCAGCGGGAAGGCGACGGGTATCAGCGCCGCCCCATAGCCGGCCAGCCCCGGCTCCGCCGCCGCCCGTGGCGACACCACCACCCGGACACCTGCTGCCAGCAGCACCACACCGGCGGCGACACGCCATGCCTCCGGGCTGACGTCGATGCCGTCGAGGAAAGGGCCCGATGCGGCGGCGACACCCACAACGGCTGCGAGAGCCAACCCAAGGCCGGCCGCCGCCACCGTCCATCTCGCCGTGCCCGCCCTGGCCAACGCGGGACGTATCCGGGGAGCATTCACTGCGCCGACGACAGCAAGGATGAGCAGCGGCAGGCTCATGGGCTCACCGCCGCCAGCGCGGCGAGCAGAGCCGAAACGACATGCTGTTGGTCGTCCATTTGGGTGTAGTCACGGTAGAACCAGGCACCTCGTGTCAGGTCGGGGCGGGGAAACTGCGATGCCTCCTGACGGTTCACGCTGGCGCGGGGCGTGATTCACTCCAGAGCAGCGATGAGCGCCGACGACAGCGGCACCGACGTCGCCGAGCTGGGCCCGGACAGTCACGCCCGCGCGTTGCAGCGCTTCAACATCTCTCGTCGATACGACTACGCGCACGTTCGTATCACTCGTGACGAGCGGCGGCACCAC
>CAZIEQ010000130.1:0-7076 GCA_964538725.1 uncultured Acidimicrobiia bacterium
CCGGTCTAGTCAGGCGGGGCCAGGCGCGCCATGAGCAGGCGGCGGTGCATATCGCCGACGCCCACTCCCGGGCCGGCGGCCGGCCGCTGGTCACCGTCACCTCGATAGGGCCCGGCTCGGTGAACACCATCGTCGGCCTGGCCACCGCCTATGTGGATTCGATCCCCGTTGTGGCCATAACCGGAGGCCCGCAGACCTACATGTACGGCAAGGGCGTGCTCCAGGAGCTGGAACGCCAGGCCGACAGCG
Source organism: uncultured Acidimicrobiia bacterium (assembly GCA_964538725.1). GTDB lineage: Bacteria > Actinomycetota > Acidimicrobiia > Spongiisociales > JAOTWH01 > CAZIEQ01. Next base: position 250 of record CAZIEQ010000130.1, read on the forward strand.
ACTTCACGTCGCTCATCCGCCCGGTGGTGAAGAGAAGCTACATAGCCCACCGCCCCGACATGGTGGCTTCCGCGATGGCCCGTGCCTTCAACCACGCCGTCACCGGCCGTCCCGGTCCGGTCCACGTCGAGCTGCCCATGGACGTGCAGGCGGAGGCGACAGACACCCCGGTGCCCGAACCGGCCACCCGCCGCCCCCACAGCCGGGTGCGGCCCGACCCCGCCGACATGGACCGCGCCGCCGCGCTGCTGCTGACGGCGGAACGGCCGGTCATACTCGCCGGTGGAGGCTGCGTGCATGCCGACGCCGCCGCCGAGTTGAGAGAGCTCGCCGAGTTCCTCGCCGCTCCGGTGGTCGCCACCATGATGGCCAAAGGCGTGTTCCCCGAAGACCATCCACTCTCGGCGGGGCATACCGGCGCCAACGGCACCACCTGCGGCAATGCGATCACCCGCAGCGCAGACGTGCTGCTTGCGGTGGGAACACGGTTCGCCGAGCAGACATGTTCCTCATACGTTCCCGGCCAGTCCTTCAACGTGCCGCCCACCAGGATCATCCACCTCGACATCGACCCCAACGAGATCGGCAAGAACTACCCAACCGAGGTCGGTGCGGTGTGTGACGCCAAGGCGGGGCTGTCCGACCTGCTCGACGCGGTACGCGACCTCCACCAGGGTGCCGGCGTCGCCCGCGACGACTACCGCGGCGAGGTGATGAGCCGCAAGGGTGCATGGCGCGACGAGATCAGGGCACGCTGGCGGGAGGATCGGCTGTCGATGAGCAGGGTGCTGGCGATGATCCGCGACGCCGCCCCCCGGGAGACGATCGCCATCGCCTCGGCAGGGCACCCCCAGATCCAGGCATTCCAGGAGTTCGTCTCCTACGAGCCGCGGACGATGCTCTCACCCGGCGGGTTCTCCACCATGGGCTACACGCTTCCGGCGACGATCGGTGCCAAGCTCGCCCGGCCGGACCGGCCGGTGGTCGGTCTGGCCGGTGACGGTGATCTCCTGCAGACCATCCAGGAGCTGCACCTGGCGGCCGAGCTGGGCGTCGACGTCGTCGTCGCCTGCCTCAACAACTGCGGCTGGGTCTCCATCCGCGACTTCCAGCGCGGCATGTTCGGCGAGGATCGTGCCGTTGCCGTCGGCTTCACCGACCCCGAAGGCGAACCCAACCCGGTCGATTTCACCGCGGTGGCGAGGGGAATGGGGTGTGAAGCGGAGCAGGTGGACACGGTGGACCAGGTGGCGCCTGCCCTCGGCCGTGCCCTGTCGAGTGGCGGGCCCTACCTGATCGATTTCCGCCTCAGCACCGACCCCGAGGACACCGAGGGCATCAACGTCGGGCACTGGGACCTTCCCAAGCCGACCTACCTGCCTTGAGCACGAAGGGAGGAGGCATGTCTCTCCAGCACTACCCATCCAACGAGGCTCTGCGAGCCGCCACGGAACGACATGTCATCAAGAGCATGGGGGACGAGCCGCTGACGGTGGCCGACGCCCATGGGGTGCATGTCACCACTGCCGACGGCCGGGAATACCTCGACGCCATCTCCGGGGAGTGGGTGGTCAACTTGGGCTACAACCATCCCCGCATCCGGGAGGCGGTAGCCGCCCAGTTGGACGCCGTCGACTACACGACGCCGGTGTGGGATTCCGAGCCCCGCACCCGACTCGCCGAGAAGCTGGCCGAGCTGGCACCCGGAGACATCCGACACACCTTGTATGCGCTGTCGGGCGGCGAGGCTGTGGAAGGTGCCATGCATCTGGCGATGCGCGCCACCGGGGGCAGCGACTTCGTCTGCCTCGACGGTGCGTTCCACGGCCGCACCTTCGGCACCATTCCCCTCAGCTACGTCTATCCGCAGATGTATGAGGGCTCCAACCAGGGACTGGACGGCTATCTGAAACGCCAGATCCGCGTCCCGCAGTACAACTGCTACCGCTGCCCGCTGGGTTTGCAACGGGAAACCTGCGACCTGGCATGTGCCGACCTGATCGACTGGTCGTTGGAACGTGCCCACACCCACAAGCCGGCCGGGGTCATCGTGGAGCCGTTCCAGGCCAACGGCGGCATGGTGTCCGCGCCCGACGGCTACATGCAGCGCGCCCAGGAAATCTGCCGTGATCGGGACGTGCCGCTGATCGTCGACGAGGTGCAAAGTGCATTCTGTCGCTGCGGACCCATGTTCGACAGCGACAGCCACGGCATCCAACCCGACATGATCGTGCTCGGCAAGGCGCTCGGAGGCGGATTCCCTCTGTCGGCGACGCTGGCCACACCGCACTATTCGACTCTGGCCGCCTGGGAGTACGGCTTCACCATGGCGGGTCATCCGGTGTCGTGCGCCGCCGCCCTCGCCATGATCGACGTTATGGAGACCGAGGACCTCGCCGGCCACGCCGCCGCCATGGGAGCCATGATGATCTCGCGGCTCGGGGAGCTGGCGCGGCGCTCCACCCTCATCGGCGATGTGCGGGGACGGGGCCTCATGATCGGCGTCGAGATGGTCGGCGACCGCGACACCAAGGAGCCCGCCTTCGAGGAGACCGCGGCGGTCGTGGAGCAATCCTTCGAGCTGGGTCTGATGCTGGGACGCACCGGGCCGGTGTTCGGCAAACTGGGCAATGTGGTCAAGTTCAAACCGGCGGTGAACAGCACCCAGGCCGACCTGGAGACCATGCTGGACCGTTTCGAGGCGGCGCTGGCAGTGGTGGAGGGACGGTGAAACGCCCCATCTCGTTCCTGGCCAACGTCGGGTTCGAGACGCTACCGGCGGTGGAGGTGGCCGCAGCACTCACCGGTCTGGGCTACGACACCATCGAATGGCCGATGGAACACGTGGAAACACTGACCGAGCCGGCTTGCGCGATCGCCTGCCAGCAGGACCTGGTCACCCATCCCGGCGCAGCCCTGCGCCAGACCATGAGGGCCATCGAGGTCGCCGCCGGGCGGGGAATCGCCACCGTCAACGTGTTGACCGGCCCCAACCTGTGGGAGGAGGGTGCGGTCCCCCGCCACGACGAAGAAGCGTGGCGGGTGTCACTGCATGCTCTGCAACGGGCCTGTGCGTACGCCGAACCGCTGGGGGTGCAGGTGTCCCTCGAACCGTGCTGGGGAACCCTCGCCTGCGACGCTGCCACCGCCCGCCGCGCCTTGGAGGCTGTGCCGTGCACAGTCACATTCGACCCCAGCCATTTCGTGATGACCGGGGATGACATCCCGTCGCTGGTGCGTGAGTGGGGGGAACGCATCGCCCACGTGCATCTCAAAGACGCCTTCGGCCTGCCCGGATTCGAAGGGGAAGACTTCCACTTCTGCCTGCTCGGCGAAGGCAAGGTGCCATGGCCCGAGTTCTTCGCCGCACTCGACGAGGTGGGCTATGGGGGCCCGCTGTCGGTCGAGTTCGAGGCCTATCGCTACCTGGAGCAGGTTCTGGGAGGTGATCCTGTTGAAGCCGCCCGCCTCGGCCTCCACCAGGCGCGTGCTCTCATCGGTGAGGCGGCACCATGATCGGCGTCGCCCTCGTCGGGCTCGGCGAGATCGGTCAGGTCCACCTGGATGCTCTGCGGTCTTCCCCCCACACGAACCTGGTGGCATTGTGTGACCTCGATCGGGACCTGGGGGTGCGCTCCGCGGAGGGGGAATCGACGACAGACGACTTTGCAGAGCTGCTGTGCAGGGACGACGTCGACGCGGTCGACATCTGTCTTCCCCACCATCTGCACGCCTCGCTTGCGGTGCAGGCCTTGGAGGCGGGCCGCCACGTCCTGTTGGAGAAGCCGGTGGCGATCAGCGTCGCAGAATGCAACCGGATCATCGAGGCTGCCCGCCTGGCAGACCGCCGGGTGGGGGTTTCGCACAATCAGCTGTTCTACGAACCGCACCGGACGCTGCACCGCATGCTGGCCGACGGCATCCTCGGCGAGTTGAGGACCATCCGCGCCCGGCTCGCCATCGGCGGCAAGTACGGCGAGTGGAGATCCGATCCGTCTCAGGCCGGCGGCGGGCTGCTGATGGACGCCGGGGTGCACCGCATCTACGTGCTCGAGATGCTGGCCGGGCCGGTGGCTGCGGTGACCGCAGTCATGGACCGTCCCCGGTCCGAGGACACGTACACCGTCGTCCTCGAGTTCGCCGGTGGCACCGTCGGTACCATCGACGCCACCTACCACGGCCCCGATGGGCTGTTCGATGATCGGATCGAGGTGGTGGGGACCGCGGCAATCGCCGAGGTTGCAGGGTGTGAGGCCCGCTTCGAAGGCTTCGCCCCCGGACCTGCCATGCGCCTGTGGCGCGACGGCGAGTGGACCCCGCACGATACGGCCGATACGTGGGACATGTCGGTCTCCAGGTCGGTGTCTGCCTTCTTCGCCGCCATCGACGCCGGCCGGCCTCCGCCGGTGGACGCCGAGGCGGGACGGAGGACGGTGGAGATCATCGAATCCGCATACGAGTCGGCCCTGACCGCAAGGCGTGTCGAGCTGTGACCATCTCGATCGGCGAGAAAGGCAGAACATGACGAACGTACGCAAACTGGTCACCCTGGTCGAGGACGTGACCACCGAAGCAGGCATCCAGGTCGTCCCCGTGCTGCGCAAGGTGGCGGTGGCGGCGGTCGTCACCAACCCTTATGCGGGTGTCTTCTCGCCGGACCTGTCGGACATCATCCGCTTCAGCGAGCAGCTCGGGGACCGGTTGAGCGCCCTGCTGGTGGCGGCCATGGAAGATCCCGTGCAGAGCTACGGCAAGGCGGCCATTGCAGGCAGCCGGGGTGAGGTGGAACACACCCACGCTTTCCTGACCAGCGTGATGGCGAACCGGCTTCGTGAGGCGGTGGGCGGCGGCAAGGCGTGGATCCCATCGACGGGCAAGCGGGGGGCGATGGGGGCCAGCATCGACGTCCCTCTCGCCTGCAAGGACGCCCTCTTCGTGCGGTCCCACTACGACACGGTCACTGTTTCGCTGCCCGATGCCCCCGAGCCCGACGAGGTCGTCGTGATCGTCGCCGGTGCCAACCGGGGTCGACCCAATTTCCGTCTCGGAGGGGTCAGATATGACGAAATCGAAGGCGAGGACGGCCTCCGTTAGCCGACCCCGCCTCAACTGCGGCGGGGTCACAGAGACAAGCCCGACAGGAGCCAGACGATGACACCACAAGCAGAAACGTCCCTTCTCCCGCCTCCCGCCACCTACTACGGCACCTTGCGCAACTACGTCGGCGGCAGGTGGGTTGATTCGACCTCGGCCGACATCCGCGATGTGGTGGATCCCGCCACCGGAGACGTCATCGCCCGGGTGCCTTTCTCCACCGTCGCCGAAGTCGATGAGGCTGTCGCCGTCGCCGGGGAGGCATTCGACGGCTGGCGGCGGGAGTCGCCTGTGAAGAGGGCCCGCCGTTTCTTCACGCTGAAGCATCTTCTCGAGGAGAACCTGGAGGATCTCGCCAGGACGCTCGTCCAGGAGATGGGCAAGGAGATCCCCTCTGCACGCGGAGAGCTGCGGCGCGCCATCGAGGAGGTGGAATGCGCCTGCGGCATTCCCAGCCTGACGAAGGGCTACCTGCAGCAGGACATCGGCCCTGCTCTCGACCTCGACGTGGTCTACATACCCCGCGGCGTGTTCTTCATGGTGCCCTCGTTCAACTTCCCCATGCTGGTCCCGCTGGAGTATTTCCCATACGCGGTGGCCACCGGCAACACCTACATAGTGAAACCGAGCCCGCAGGTCCCCATCTCCCAGGTTCGACTGTTCGAGCTGATCGACGAGTGCGGCTTCCCTCCGGGCGTCATCAACCTGGTCCACGGCGACGCCGAGGTGGTGGACACGCTCATCGCAAGCCCGGATACCGAAGGCTTCTCATTCGTCGGTTCGACACCGGTGGGCAAGATGCTCTACGAGAAGGCGGGCAGGCACGGCAAACGGGCACAATGCGCAACCGGCGCCAAGAACCATTTCGTCGTCATGCCCGACGCCGACCTGGAGAAGACGATCCCGGCCATGCTGACCTCGTTCTTCGGCTGCGCCGGGCAGCGATGCCTCGCCGGTGCGGTTGTGGTGGCGGTGGGTGACGTGTACGAGGAGCTGCGGGACCGCTTCGTCGCGGCTGCCCGCCGGATGATCGTCGGCAACGGCCTGGATGAACGAACCACCGTGGGCCCTGTGGTGAGCGGCGCCGCCCGGGATCGGATCACCGGCCTCATCGACAGTGGTGTCGCCGAAGGCGCCACGATCCTGTTGGACGGCCGCGACGTAGAGGTCCCCGGGCACCCTGCGGGGGCATTCGTCGGTCCCACCGTCTTCGACGATGTCACCCCGGAGATGACGATCGGCAGGGAGGAGGTTTTCGGGCCGGTTGCCGGCATCATCAGGGTCGCCGATCTCGACGGGGCGCTCGAACTGATCGGCAACAGCCGTTTCGGCCATTCGGCGATGATCTTCACCTCCAGCGGAGCTGCGGCCCGCGAGTTCCAGGCGAAGGTGACGTGCGGCAACATCGGCATCAACATCGGAGTTGCCGCCACCCAGTCATTTGCCACCCTCGGCGGGCTCAAAGAGTCGGCGTTCGGTGACCTCCACGGCCGCTCCGAGTCGGTGCTGTTCTTCACCGACCGCAAAGTTGTCGTGTCGCGTTGGGACTCTTCTCCGACGGGACGCTGAAGGTCGCGGGCAGCGGTGAGGGGGCACCGTCCCCACAACAGCAGGAAAGGAACAGGAATCGCTCCACCGCCGCAGGCGGGGGGGGGCCCGGGCGGGGGAGGCAAGAGGGGGAGGGGGGGCGCCGCAGACGAGGTACACACGGGGAGCGAGAGCGACGATGGTGG
>CAZIEQ010000131.1:0-7067 GCA_964538725.1 uncultured Acidimicrobiia bacterium
GGAGGCACATCTCGCGGATCTCCACTGCGTCCCTGTCGCGCGAATACAGCGCCAGCGTGATACCTCACACGTTGACGTATTCCCGCCAGTATCTAGGCATCACCGAAGGGGAGATGTCGTGGGTCTTCGCCACGACCCGAGCGGTGTCGCTGTTGGTGCTCGCGTTTTCCCTCTACGGGGACCGTCACGGTCGGCGGGCACCGTTCCTGGTGGCCTTCGTGCTGTTGCCCGTCGCCAACATGGCGACCTCGCTCACCTCCAACGCGGTCGCCTTCGCTGCGGCCCAGTCCCTCGCCCGCCTGGGGGTGGTGACGGTGGCCGTGTTGGCCATCGTCCTCCTCGCCGAGGAGCTGAGCCCCGCGGTGCGGGCCTACGGCCTGGGGATGTATGCGCTCGCCGGCGCGGCCGGAAGCGGTGTCAGCCTGCTCATCCTTCCCATCGCCGAGTCCCGTCCTGACGGGTTCCGAATCATGTTCGCCCTGTCTGCAGCCGGACTGCTGGCCTGGCCGCTGCTGTACCGCTACCTGGCGGAGAGCCGGGCGTTCGTGCCCGCCGAGCACCGGGCGCCGTGGCGTCAGGTGATAGCCGGTGGATACGGGCGGCACCTGTGGGGGCTGTCGGCGGTGGCGTTCTTCGTGGCCTTGTTCTCCTCACCGGCTTTGAACTTCGCCTTCGAACGGCTCATCGACGACCTGGCGTGGCGCGCCGGGGACGCTCGCTGGCTGTTCATCACTGCCAGCGGCCTCGGCACGACGGGCCTCCTCGTCGGCGGGCGATTCGCCGACCTGGTGGGGCGGCGTCCCGCCGAGATGATCGCCCTCCTGCTGGGCGTCATGGGAGGCGTCGGTGTCTACCTCGTGAGTGAACCCGGCCTGGTTTGGGTGACGGTCTTCGCGGCAACGTTCGGCGCGACCATCCTGACGCCTGCACTGGCGGCCCATAGGAGCGAGTTGTTCCCAACGTCGCTGCGGGCCACTGCCGGAGCCTGGATCTCCAACGCTGCCATCGTCGGCGGCATGTCGGGGTTCGCCATCGCCGCCGTCGTCGAACCCTCCCTTGGCCTGTCGACCACGATGGTGCTCCTCGGCATAGGAGTTCTCATCGCCATGGTGCTCGTCGTGCCCTTGCCGGAAACCCGCGGCCTGGATCTGATCAGGCGGGGCGCGGTGACCGTGCCGACTGCTGCCACCACACCATCGTCACCGCCCGCATCGCGATGAGAGCCGTCACCCCCCACCACACACCCTGCAGCCCCCACCCTGCGGGCAATGCGGCGACGATGATCACACAGGCCGCCACGGTGGAGATGACCATGGCAACCACGAGGAATCCGAAGTCGGCGGCGCCCATCACCACCCCGTCCCACACGTAGACGACGGCACTCAGCGGCTGCAGCAGAACGACGAACGGATATACCAGGGCGACGGCGCGGCGAACCTCAGCATCCGACGAGAACAATGACGGTAGAACAGGAGAGAGGATTGCCATCACTGCCGCCAGTATGAGACCTCCGGCTGCTCCCCACCACAGCAGGCGCACCATGGCGCGGCGGGCCTCACCCGGCTCGCCGCTGCCCAGATAGCGAGCCACGAGCGCCTGGCCTGCGATGGCCACGGCGTCCACCGCCAGGGCGAGGAACACCCAGAGCTGGCTGGCAACCTGATGGGCGGCCACCGTCACCTCACCCATCCGGGTAGCCACCGCGGTGGCAAGCGTATATGTGGCCAGCAGCGCGGCAGTGCGCAGCACGAGAGCCTGGCCGACTCCCAACAGGCGCCGCGCCGCCGCCCATGACGGCCCAGCGACGGGAAGCCGCCGACGGGCGACCACCATGAACGCCGCCGCCCCCAATCCTTGGGCAACCACCGTCGCCCAGGCGGCACCGGCTATACCCCAACCGAACCCGAAGATGAGTAAGGGGTCGAGCACCAGGTTGACCAAGTTGAAGCCGATCGTCACCCCCAGCGGGGTCTTGGTGTCCTGGAAGCCGCGAAACACGCCATGGCCGGCGACGATCAAGAGCATGCCGGGGGCCGCCAGCGCCCGGATACGCAGGTAGCGCACCGCAGCGTCGGCGACATCCCCGCGGGCACCCACGGCACCGACCGCAGCCGGTGCTCCCGCGGCAAGGGCCAGCCCCACCACGATGCCGACACCGGCTGCCAGGCGGAAAGCCGTGGAACCCAGTCTGGCCGCCTCACCGAAGTCGGAACGACCGAAAGCCTCCGCCACCAACGGAGTGCTGCCGTAGGCGAGGAAATTGAATAGGAACAGAATGATGCCGAAGATGGCAGCAGCCACCCCGAGGGCTGCGAGAGCTTGGGCGTCGATACGGCCGACCCATGCTGTATCGACCAGTGAAACCAGGGGATCCGCCGCCAGCGCGCCCAATGCAGGAGCCGCCAGCCGGAGGATCTCCCGATCCAGGCTCCTCATCCCGGGGGTGGTGTCTTGTCCGGATGCGGACAGCGGTCCGCCAGCGGGCACTCCCAGCACGCCGGCGTGCGGGCTCGGCACACTTCGCGGCCGAAACGAATCAACCGCATCGAAATACCAGCCCACTCCCGCTCCGGGTAGAGCTCCCGAAGATCCCGCTCGACCTTCACCGGATCCGTTTCCACCGTGATACCCCAGCGACCGGCCACCCGCTTCACGTGCGTGTCGACGGCGATGGCAGGAAGCCCCCAGGCTTCGGCGAGAACGACCGAGGCGGTCTTCCGTCCCACACCGGGCAGCGTCACCAGCAGATCCAGATCCTGGGGCACATCGCCGTCGAACCTGGCAACCAGGTCGACCGACAGGCCGATTATCGACTTTGTCTTCTGCCGGTAGTAACCGGCGCTGTAGACGACCTCAGCGACCTCTTCGGGGTCGGCAACCGCCAGATCCGACGCGGTGGGCCAGCGGGAGAAGAGATGCGGTGTCACCCGGTTCACGTTTTCATCGGTCGTCTGCGCGGAGAGAACCGTCGCTACCAGCAGCTGCCACGGATCCACATGTTCGAGTGCTGTCACAGCCGTCGGGTAACGCTTCTTGAGACGGCCCAAGAGGGTGCGCGCCGCCAGCACATCGCTGCGAGAGAAGGTCACGGACGGCGATGCTAGGAGCAGCAAAGCGGCCGGATTCACTGCGGCAACGACAGCAGCAGCCGGGCTACGCTGCGCGGCCATGCCCCAGGCTCCCCTGCGCCGCCTTCTCCGCTACGCGGCCCACCATCGCGGCAGATGGCTGCACGCGGGATCGTTCAGCCTGCTCAACAAGCTGTTCGACCTGGCGCCTCCTTTCCTCATCGGGCTGGCGCTCGATGTCGTCGTCGACCCGGCATCATCGATGATGTCCCGGTTCGGTGTCGACACCGCGCGGGCTCAGCTCGCCGCGGTAGTAGCAGCGACAGGGTTGCTCTGGGGGCTCGAGTCCCTGTTCGAGTACCTGGCAGGTGTCGCATGGCGCAACCTCGCCCAGACGATGCAGCACGAGTTGCGCATCGACGCGTACCGGCATGTGCAGCGGCTCGACCTCGCCTACTTCGACGATCAACACACCGGTGAGCTGATGTCGATCCTCAACGACGACGTCAACCAGCTGGAGCGTTTCCTCGACCACGGCGCCGACGAGCTGGTGCAGATGGGAACCACCGTCGTCGTCATCGGTGCTGCATTCTTCATGCTCGCACCCAGCATCGCCTGGATGGCGTTCCTCCCCGTTCCCGCCATTCTGTGGGGATCCTTCCGGTTCCAGAGAAGGATCGCACCCCGCTACGCCGCGGTGCGGGTTCAGGCGGGCCGCATCAACACCGATCTGGCGAACAATCTCGGCGGGATCACGACCATCAAAGCCTTCACCGCCGAGGATCGCGAAGTGGGTCGTATAGCTGCCCAGAGCAACGAGTATCGGCGCCGCAACGCCCGGGCGATCAGGCTCAGTTCGGCCTTCTCGCCGCTTATACGCGTCGCCATCGTCGTCGGTTTCACCGCCACCCTCCTTTTCGGCGGGATCAGGGTGACAGACGGCACCCTCGGCGCCGGAGCGTACGCGGTCCTCGTGTTCCTCACCCAGCGACTGCTCTGGCCTCTCACCAGGCTCGGAGAGACATTCGACCTCTACCAGAGGGCAATGGCGTCTACCGAACGCATCCTCGATCTAGTGGACACACCACCCGCGCTCGAAGATGGAACGCACGTCCCGGCAGACATCACAGGCCACCTCCGGCTCCACGGTGTCGAATTCCGCTACGCCGCTGGTGAGCGTGTGCTGAGCGATATCGATTTGGAGATCCCCGCCGGTGAGACGACCGCCATCGTCGGACCCACCGGCGCCGGCAAGACCACCATTGTCAAACTGCTGCTCCGTCTCTACGACCCGACGGCGGGAAACATCACCCTGGACGGGCACGATCTACGGGCCATGTCGACGGCCGCGCTGCGGAGGGCCTTCGGGCTGGTGAGCCAGGACGTGTTCCTGTTCGACGGCACGGTGGCGGACCACATCGCGCACGGCCGGCCGGACGCCACCCGCGAGGCGATAGCGGCCGCCGCCCGGCTGGCAGAAGCCGACGGGTTCATCAACTCTTTCAGCGAGGGGTATGACACACCGGTCGGGGAAAGAGGGGTGAAGCTCTCCGGTGGCCAGCGCCAACGGATCTCGATCGCCCGTGCCGTGTTGCGTGACCCGGCGATTCTCGTCTTGGATGAGGCGACGTCGGCTGTCGACAACGAGACCGAGGCCGCCATACAACGATCTTTGGCCAGAATGTCACGGGACCGAACGACGATCGTGATCGCCCATCGCCTTTCCACGGTACGCCACGCCGGTCGGATCTATGTTCTCGACGCGGGCAAGGTCGCCGAGACCGGAACCCACGACGAGCTGGTCGCCGCCGGGGGCATCTACTGCGCACTGTGGAAAGTGCAGACGGGAACCGCGGTCGTGTGGGAGACGAGACGGTGACGGTCCAGGACGGTCCGTTGACAGTCCTCATGGCCGAGGTGCGACGGCGCTACGACACCTGCTTCGCCTGCGGACCCGCCAATCATGGTGGTCTCCATCTTGACGGCTTTGCCGTTGAGGGTGACGAGGTGGTGGCCCCGTTTCACCCGCGGCAGGAACACAACGGATTCGAGGGTGTTCTCCACGGCGGCATCATCGCCACCGCTTTGGACGAGATATGTGCCTGGGCAGCGATGGCATTCGAGTCGACGTTCGTCGTAACCGGCCGGTTCGAGGTGAGATACGCCCGCAGAGCTCCCGCCGACGGCAGCTACGAGCTGCGGGGCAGAGTCGATCAGCGCCGGGCATCGCGTCTCCGCTTGTCGGGGCGCCTGCTACGGGATGACGAGGCCGTCGCGTCGGCCTCGGGCCTTTATCTGGCCACCGCCTCCGCGTTCGTAGGGGACGAACACATCTAGGAGCAACTGCCAGGCCGGGAGCCTCTACGGAGCCAATGCCCGCACCAGGAACGCCGCCATCTGGCCTCGGGTCACCAGGGCAGAATCGGTCGTTGCCGGCAGGGCTGCACCCGACAGTGATCCCAGAGTCGCATAGCCGCGATATGTCTGCTTCGAACCCCTGCCGACCGTCCACCCCCTCGGCACCGCGACGAGACTTCCGTGAACGGAGTCAGGTCAGCAGGGTCAGCAACGCCATTCCAACAGACACATATGCGAAGCCGCCGATAACCTTCCAGAAGGCATCAGGGTTGGCTTGGGGTCGCAGGCCCTTACGTAGCCTCTCCATTGGATCCCTGGTGGGGCGCTTGCCAAGCCGCACGTTGCGATCGGAGGTGTCCTCATTCACCCGGTTGCGACCTCCCACCATCGCCTCAACTGCTCCCAGGCCCAGGTTGGTGTAGCCACCTCCGGTGGCGCCCCCGATCAGCAGCAGCAGAACCCCGTACAGGATCACCGTGTAGGAGACGGCGTCGCCGACACCGGCATCGGTGACGGCGCCCACCGCGAAGCCGGTCATGACCGTGACCGCCAGTCCGATGGCGAATGACGCCAGGTATGCGGGAAGTCGATCGGCAAACGGCAGGTCCGTCGAGGCGGCGTCGTAGTCGTCCGTCATGCCGTCACCGTAGCTGTCGCCGCCCGCAAAGGAGCACGGTCTGCAGAGACTGCGGTGTTACCCGCTTCTCCGCGCCGGTGCCTGCATACTGCACCCACTTTGTCTCGCAGGTCGCTCGCCCATCTCGCCCTCGCCGGAGCTGCTTTCCTTTTCGGCACGACGTTCGTCGTGGTCAAAGAAGCGGTCGTGTTGCTGCCGCCGCTCGCATTCGTGGCATGGCGGTTCCTCGTCGGTGGCGGCCTGTTGCTGGCGATGAGACTGCCCCGGGGGCTCCGGCTATGGCGCGACGGGAGCACAGCCGGACTCTTTCTGTTCGCCGGCTATGCCTTGCAGACCGAGGGCTTGACCCGTACTTCAGCCGCCAACTCGGGTCTTATCACCGGCCTGTATGTGGTGTTCACTCCGTTCCTGGCAGCAGCTATGCAGCGGCGGACGGTCCGCGTGCGGGTGGTCGCCGGGGCAGCCCTCGCCTTTCTCGGCTTGGCCCTGCTCACCGTCGGTGACGGCTTCTCGCTGCGGCATGGCGACCTCCTGACCGTCGGATGTGCGCTGGCCTTTGCCGTCCACATCGTTCTGCTGGCTCGCATCGCTCCCCGCCATGCGGTGGTGCCGTTGACGGCCGTACAGCTGCTGACGACTGCAGCGGCTGCGGCTCTGCTCGCCATGGCCCGGGGAGACCTCCGGATACCCCCCGCTGATGTATGGCCCGCTGTGCTTTTCACCGCAGTCGCCGTTTCGGCGGTCGCCTTCCTCGCCCAGATCTGGTCGCAGACGGTCGTCGGACCGTCGCGAACTGCGATCATCCTGGCTCTGGAGCCGGCATTCGCCGCCGCCACGGCGGCTCCCGTCATCGGCGAGAGGGTGACCCGCGCGCGGGGGCTGGGAGGCGGACAGCAAGGCCTGCTGGGACAGCGCGCCGCCCTGGGACTTCGCCCGCAGCCTGTTCGATTCCAGCTTCGACCGCTTCGAGTCCATCGCCGCCGGCGCCACCGAGCGCCTGCCGG
>CAZIEQ010000132.1:0-6993 GCA_964538725.1 uncultured Acidimicrobiia bacterium
GCACAAGGGGGGATTTGTGGGGCGGCCCGCGGGCGGGCCGGGCGACTGCAGGCGAGCCGCCGGCCACCAATCCGACGTTGAGCGCAGCCATGCCACCGTGGCGCCGAACCAGAGCGTCGACATACCCCACCGCCATCTCCACGCCTCGGGATGGGTCACCACCGGCGAGCTGTGCCGCCAGCAGCACGGTGGCCAGCGAGTCGTTGTGAACCGTCAACCGCTCGGGTGATCCGACAGCGGCGATCAGCTCGTCACCCGCTGCCCCGGTGAATCCCTCGATCCAACCGTTGTGCACTCCTCCGTAGCCCCCCACCATCCACGGCTGCACATGGCCGACGCCGTAGCCGACACCGGGAGTCGCGGTGCGCACCGCGGCCACCATCACCTCGGCCTGATGTGTGGAAGCGATGCGGCGCAGCTCCCCGTCGGACCATGGCGGCGACTCCGTGACGTAACGCACCGGGCGGCCTTGATGCCACCACACGACTGCGGTGCCGTCGGTGTTGACGTGTCCGTTGACCATCATCTCCGGGGCGTAGGCCTGTCGTTCCAACCCGTGGGGAGCGTCGTAGATCAGCGACGCCAGCGGCCTAGGCCGGCCCAGATATGCGGCCAGCCGGCACATCAGAGCGGCCAGGCCAAACGGAGCCCGGCGAAGATCTGGCGCCGCTGTGGATAGTCCCAGTTGCGAAACGTGGCCCGGGCCACCCGGGGAGATGTCGCCCACGACGCACCCCGCAACACCCGGTAGTCGGATCCGAAAAACACTTCGGAGTACTCAGGATAGGGAAAAGTCACATACCCCGGGTAGCCCTCGAAGAACGTCGTGGTCCACTCGTATACGTCGCCCAGCATCTGCTCGGCACCACACGGCGAAGCACCTGCGGGAAGACTCCCAACGGGCACCGGTCCCCAAGCCGCCGCCCCCACGTTGGCCAGCTCGGGGCTTGGCGGGCTATCGCCCCATGGATAGGTTTGGGAAACGCCCGTGGCCTGGTTCCAACGCGCCGCCTTCTCCCATTCCGCTTCCGTCGGTAGGCGGCCACCCGCCCATGCTGCGAAGGCCTCGGCCTCCCAAAATGAAACATGCTGCACCGGGTCGGCAGGGTCGAGGCTGCGGACATGTCCGAAGCGGCGCACCAGCCAGCCGCCGTCGAGGTCCGGCAGCCAGCCTTGCGGCCACTCGTGGCCGGTTTCGTCGACGAACCGCCGGCCCTCTTCGCTCCACAGCTCCTCCATGTGGTACCCGCCGGCGGCGACGAACTCTGCGAAGCGGCGCACCGTCACCGGGTACTTGTCGATAGCGAATCCGTCGACGTGCACCCGATGCGCCGGACGCTCGTTGTCGTAGGCGGCGCTGCGGTCGTCGGTGCCGAGAACGAAGTCTCCTGCGGAAACGGTCATGCGAGCAGTGTCGTCCACCGCAGGAACGGCAGCCGGTCGCAGCGGTGCCGCCGCCGGGCTATAAGGCGCCAGATCGGTACGCAGGTCAAGAGCCTGCAACACGGTTTCCTGGTGCTGTGCTTCGTGCTGCACGGTCATGCGCCACACATACCCGCCGGCAAGCAGCGGTTCTCGAGGATCAAGGTCGAGCTTTCGCATCAGATCCATGGCTTCTCCACGTACGTTCCGCAGATACTCCACGGCCTCGTCACGGGGCAGGATCGGAAGGTTGGCGCGTACCCAGCGCGGATTGTCGAACGGGTTGTAGACCCGGTCCAGAGCCTCGTCGTGTGCCGGCCTCCCGTCGAGTTTGCGCAGCAGCCACCACTCTTCGAAGTTACCGACATGACCGACGTCCCATACGACGGGGCTCATGATCCGATCGAACTGCTTGTGCAGGTCGTCGTGGTCCAAGGGATCGATCAGCCCGAGCGTGCCCAGTCGGACACGTTCCAGAGCTCCCCGCAGTCGGTCGCGCTGCAGCGCATGAGTTTTTGTGGTCATGGGAATGGAGAACAGCCGGTCCGGCCGGCCGTGTTCCCGAGACCCTACCGGTCTCTAGCCTGGAACAGCCCCGAAGAGAGGACTCGAAGTGCCCAACGCCGACCTGGCAGCCCTGGCCGACGAGTACTGGCAATTCATATGCGAGCTGCAGCCGACCGCGTCGATGATGCGGGGGGATCATCGCTTCGACGACCGTATGGAGGACCCGTCAGAGGATGCCGAGGAGGAGGCGAAGAGACGCTACGCCGGTTTCGCAGCCCGGGCGGCCGCCGTGCCCGACGATGGCCTCGAACCTGACGACAGGGTGACCAAAGCAGTGTTGCAGTTCCTAGCTGCCAATGGCGTGCGTATGGCAGACAGCAGGATGGGGGAATGGTCGCCGGTAAGTCACACCATGGGCTTCCACGTGTCCCTATTCAACGCCTTTCCGCAGCTTCCCATCGTCGAGCCTGCGCATGCCGACAACCTGGTGAGGAAGCTGGAGGCACTGGCCGACGCAGTCGACGCCCACGGTGAGAGGCTGCAGGCGGGGGTGAGCCGGGGACGCACACCGATGGCGTCGACCGCCGTCAAAAGTGTCGCCCAGATCGACGATTACCTGGCGTCTCCCACCGCCTCCGACCCTTTGATCGCTGCCAAAGCCCCTGCCACCTTCGACGAGGCAGCGGAGACGGAGTGGAGGCAGCGACTCGAAGACGTGCTGCGAGGCACGGTCCGCCCAGCGTTTGCCCGCTACCGCGACACGATCCGCGACGGGGTGGCACCGGCGGGACGAAGCGAGGACGAGCCCGGCCTGACCACCCTTCCCGGCGGTGAGAGCGACTACAGGCGACTCGTCAACTATCACACGACGCTGCCTCTCGACCCGGAGCAGATCCATCAGACCGGCCTCGATGTGATCGAGCGCCTCGGTGCCGAGTATCGCGAGCTGGGCTCTCGGGTGCTGGCCACTGCGGACCTCGATGAGGTCTACCAGCGACTACGCGACGACACCGAGCTGCATTACGACACTGCGGAGGAGATAGTCGCCGACTCGGAAGCCGCTATGGCGAAGGCGAAGGCAGTCATGGGTGACTGGTTCGGCCGGTTGCCACGGGCAGACTGCATCGTTCAAGCGACCGAGGTCGGGCCGCTGGCCTTCTACTTTCGCCCTGCGGCTGACGGATCGCGTCCGGGAGTCTTCTTCGTCAACACTGCGGATCCTTCGGGCTGGGGCCGCCACGAGATCGAGGCCATCGCCTACCACGAGGGCATACCGGGCCACCATTTGCAGCTGGCCATCGCCGGGGAGCTCGTCGGCATCCCCGACTTCCGAAAACACGCCTTCATCAACGCATACGGCGAGGGATGGGGGTTGTATGCCGAAAGGGTGGCTGATGAGATGGGCCTCTACACGTCGGACCTGACACGGATCGGGATGCTGTCGACCGACTCGATGCGAGGATCCCGTCTCGTAGTCGACACCGGGCTGCATGCCATGGGTTGGAGCAGGGAAAAAGCGATCACGTTCATGGTGGACAATTCGCCGATGACCCGCGGCGCCGTTGCGAACGAGGTAGACCGCTACATCGCCATGCCGGGACAGGCGCTGGGATACATGATCGGCCGCCTGGAGATCAACCGGCTGCGAGCAGAGGCGGAGAGTGTCATGGGGAAGGAGTTCCATCTCAAGGGTTTCCACGACACGGTGCTCGGCTCCGGCCTGGTCCCGCTGTCCGTACTGGGTGACCTGGTCCGTGGCTGGGCGGGGCGGAGGAAGCGCGCCACGACCCGGCCGACCAACCAGCGTGGGAGCGCGCCGTAACGGAGCGTTTCAGTCCGCTTCCACCCGCTCCAAGGCGGCCAGCAGACGTTGCCGCGCCTCGGCGGCTATCGAATGCACGGCCTCCACGCCGCTGACGTCTGCCATCACCCCGGGTTCCATGGCCTCGACCGCAGTGCCTGCTGCGGATTGGTAGATGATCACGTTGCATGGCAGCAGCAAACCCATGTGCTCGTCGGCTTGCAGCGCCCGATGCGCCAACGAGGGGTTGCAGGCACCCAGGATCCGATAGGCGGGACGATCAACACCCAGCTTCTCTTTGAGTGTCCCGGCAACGTCGATCTCGGTGAGGATCCCGAAACCTTCCTCTGCAAGGGCGGATCGAACCGCAGCCTCCGCCTCCTCCACGGTCTTGTCCGTCACGATCCCCATGCCGTATGTGAGACGTTTCATATGTCCTCTGCTGTCCAGGAGTCCACGTTAGGCGGCCGCGCCGCTCCGGCGGCACGGCTAGCCGTCATCCCGCGGCGGCTGCGTAGTAGCGACGCCGGGCCCACAACGCCACATAGACGAGGGCCACCAGCACCGGAACTTCGATGAGGGGCCCAACCACACCGGCCAGCGCCTCGCCGCTGGTCACACCGAACACGCCGATGGCTACTGCGATGGCGAGCTCGAAGTTGTTGCCGGCGGCGGTGAAAGCCACGGTGGTGTTGCGCTCGTATGTGAAGCCGAGACGGAGGCCGAGGGCGAACGACACTCCCCACATGAGCCCGAAGTAGGCGAGCAGCGGCAGGGCGATGCGAGCCACGTCGGCCGGCTGGGCGGTGATGGTCTCCCCCTGGAGGGCAAACAGGATCACGACGGTGAAAAGGAGGCCCCACAGGGCAACCGGCCCGATTCTGGGGAGAAAACGCTGCTCGTACCAGACGACCCCGCGGGTCCTTTCCCCCCACAGCCGGGTCAAGTATCCGGCAACCAGAGGGATGCCGAGAAACACGAGCACGATCCTGGCTATCTGCCACATCGAAACGTCGAGGGAGGCGGTGTCGAGACCCAGCCAGCCTGGCAGCACATCCAGATAGAACACTCCGAGAAGCGAATAGGCGGCGATTTGGAACAGCGAGTTCAGCGCCACCAGCACCGCGGCGGCTTCCCGGTCCCCGCAGGCGAGGTCGTTCCAGATGAGGACCATCGCAATGCAGCGCGCCAGGCCGACGATTATGAGACCGGTGCGGTATTGGGGAAGGTCGGGAAGCAGCAGCCAGGCAAGGGTGAACATGAGGGCCGGGCCTACCAGCCAGTTGAGCACCAGCGACGCCGTCATCACCCTGCGGTCGGCCGCCACTTCCCCCACGCGGGAATAGCGGACCTTGGCCAACACCGGATACATCATCGCCAGCAGGCCTAGCGCGATGGGAAGTGACACAGTGCCGAGCTTCACCGCGTCGAGAGCATCATTGAGGTCGGGGAACAGCCTGCCCAGCACCAGCCCGGCGCCCATAGCGGCGACAATCCATACCGGAAGCAACCGATCGAGTCGTGACAGGCGGCGCATGACCGGGGCTGCCGCGGAGTCTGTGGTCGGCCCCGTCATTCCCGGCACCCGATTCCAGACGGGGCTTTGGGATCGTCGGGAATAGAGCTGCGAATCTCAGACGCCGTCTTGTACAGGCGGCTGCGGACAACCGGCATCAGCGAAGAAGGAAGCCCGGCAACGGGTCGTCGTCCTCGACGGTGAAGACCGCCTCGCCACTGTAATGGGAGCGACCGCCGACTTCGACGAGAACTGCGGACCGTACCCCCGCGGTGGTCTCGGCGACTATCTCCCCGGTGAATACCGCCCCTGTGATCGAGGCGAACGATCTTTGCTCACCCACCCGCACCAGCCCGCGGGCGTGGGCGACGGCGAGGCGGGCGGTGACACCCGATCCGGTCGGTGAGCGGTCCACCTCCCGGTCGGCGAACACGCACAGGTTGGCGCTGGGACTCTCGACGCCGTCACCGCCGTCGGTGAGGATGGTGCCGTAGAGGAACGCAAGGTCGTCCTCGTCGGGATGATGGATCGGGTGGGAAGCGGCCACCGCGCGGGTCACCGCCCAAGATGCTTCCACCTGCTCTGCCACCGGACTCCCGGTGACCGACACCCCGAGATCTGCTGCGGGCACGAGCGCGTAGAAGGCGCCGCCGAAGCCGACATCGACGGTTACCGGCCCGTAACCGCCCACATCGACCGTCACGTCGAGAGCTTCTGCAAATGCCGGAACGCTGACGAATGACACCCGGCCCGGCTCACCGCCGTCCACCGTCACCCGCACCTTGACCACCCCCGCCGGTACCTGGAGGCCGAACTCGGTGACTGGCTCGGTGACGGCAACCAGTCCGTGGTCGACCGCCCAGCGGCCGACGGCGATCGTGGCGTGCCCGCACATCGTGCTGTATCCCTCGTTGTGCATGAACAGCACCGCCAGGTCGGCCTCGGGATGATCAGGGGCAACGGGAACCACGCCGTACATGTCGTGATGGCCTCGCGGTTCGAACATCAACAGCCGTCGCAGATGGTCGAGATGTTCGCTGGCATAGCGCCGTTTGGCGAGAATCGTGTCCCCCATAATGTCGGGATACCCAGACTCCACTATGCGTACCGGCTCCCCGCCGGTGTGCATTTCGGTGGTCCGCAGAGGTGCAAACCGTGACTCAGTTGTCATCAGCCGCCCCTCCCTGTTTACGGACCAAAACTCACCGGAGTGGTGGCCGCACACTACGCGTTCTTGGTCCGACCTCCGACAGTTGGGGGATCGCCTGTCGGCGCGGCACCGTTACCACCGTTGAGATGGTCACAACGGACATCACCAACAGCACCGCTCTCCTCCCGAGTATCTGCGTCCCCGATCATCTTCCAGTGGCGGTCCGGCAAGGCTTCCTCCTCATCCGGTCCCTCCCCAAGGAGCTTGCGGGCCGCCGCTGGACCTCCCCGCAGCGGGTCCTCTAGAGCCCCAGACGACGGCTCGCAACCGTTTATCAGGCGGCATCTCACAACCTGTGAGCTTGCCTCCGATGGCGGTGACCAGTCGTGCCCGACCTGATCTGCAGCGTCATCACCTGCGGCGGCCGGCACGCCACAAGGCGAATACGCCGACCAGCAGCGTCACGCCGATCCTGGTGTAGTCGAGCACCGGGCGTATGAAGACGCCGGCCTTACCAATCTCGATGACCGCCACCGGCCGCCCCGACGATGTGCCGCCGCCGCCTGCCGCACACCCAGCCTCGCCGGCACATCGTCA
>CAZIEQ010000133.1:0-4984 GCA_964538725.1 uncultured Acidimicrobiia bacterium
CCGTGCCGCAAGCTGTTCCAGGTCACCGTCCCGCTGATGGCGCCGATCATCGCGGTTGCGGTCCTCTTCGGAGTGGTCCTCACCATCTCCGACATGACCGTGGTTTTCGTCCTCACCCGGGGAGGGCCGACCAACGCCACTCAGGTCTTAGCATCGTGGGCGTTCTTCAAAGGCATCGAAGGCGGCGCCTTAGCGCAGGGAGCGGCGGTGGCGCTCTTCCTGTTCCCCGTGCTGGTGGCCATCACCGCGATCATCTTGCGAGTGGCTCGGCGCACCGAGGTCATGTAGATGGTTTGGGAAGACACCGACGTCGCTGCGCTGCGCCGCAAAGCGGGTCGGCGGCATCGGTTCGGCCGTATCGGCCTGTATGTCGCCGCCATGACGTTTGCATTCCTGGCCGCCTTTCCCTTCGGCTGGGCAATCGTCACCATGTTCAAACAGTCCAAAGACCTGTATGTCAAGGACAACAACCCGTTTTTCTTCAACGAATCCCCGACGCTGAAACATGTGCGTTTCCTGCTCTTCGACACCAATTTCCTCACCTTCATCAAGAACTCACTGATAGTCGGTTTCGCCGTTACCGTCATCACCCTGCTGCTGGCCCTCCCGGCGGCGTATGCCCTCGCCCGCCTCGGTCTCAGATGGGGAGAGCGGCTCGGTATCGCCATCTTCCTGGTGTATCTGATCCCGCCGACCCTGCTGTTCATCCCCATGACCCGGTTGGTGACCACACTGGGCCTGCAAGAGTCGCTGTGGTCGCTGATAGTCGTCTATCCCACCATCACGATCCCCATCTCGGCGTGGCTGCTGATGGGCTTTTTCAAAGGGATACCCAAGGACCTGGAGGAGCAGGCCATGGTCGACGGCTACAGCCGGGCGGGAGCTTTCGCCCGCATCGTGGTGCCGCTGGTGTTTCCCGGCATCGTGGCGGTGGTGGTGTTCGCCTTCACGTTGTCCGCCCACGAGTTCATCTACGCCTTGGCGTTCAACAAGGCGTCGGCGGTGAAGACGATCGCCACCGGCGTGCCCACCGAGCTGGTACGCGGCGACGTATTCTTCTGGCAGTCGTTGCAAGGCGCCGCCGTCATCATTGCCGTCCCCATCGCGCTGTTGTTCAACGCCTTCCTGGAGAAGTTCATCACCGGCTTCACGATGGGAGCGGTGAAGGGCTAGCCCGACGCGCCTTTCCTACCCGTCCTTGTACTTGCGCCTGTACAGGTCGACGATGGCTTCACCATGACGATCGAGCTGGGCGATGAAAGCGGTTGCATCATCCTCCACGTCGGGACGGCGCCGCGACAGGGCGATGAGGGCGAAACGCGCCGCCCGGAAATAGGGGACGAGGCCGTCTACGGCCAGCGCCCGCGGTCCCGGCTCGAGCAGTCCCAGCCGTGGCGGCTCCTGTTCGGTTGCGGGCAGACCGAGCATCTTCACCGCGGTGACGACATCATCTTCGGTGGGGCGGTCGGCGAAGTCGCGTGACACGATTCGCATCGCCTCTTCTCCGTCGGGTCCTATCAGCACGACCGCCGGTATTGCGATGTTGCGCGGGTCTTTGTCGTCTGCCAGCTCATAGGGCCGGATGGCCAGGTCCCTGTCGGGGTCGGACAGGATGGGGAATGGCAGATCGAGCTTTTCGACCATGGCCGCGTTCTGGCCCGGCGTGTCGACGACGATGCCCACCATACGGGCCCCGGCTTGGAGTATCTCATGGTGTTTCTGCGCCAGGCTGACCAGCTGGCCGTGACAGTACGGTCACCAGTCGCCGCGGAGGAACACCAGCAACACGGCGGAGTCGAGATGATCCGACAGTGTCCACGGGTTGCCCGCCTGGTCGGTCAGCGTGAAGTCTGCTGCCGTCATGGGACTCGTCACTCCTTTTGCTTACGGCTGTAGAAGCACCTTGCCGACGGTGTTTCTTCCCTGCAGCGCCCGGTGCGCATCGGCGGCGTCGGCCAGCGGGTAGCGGTGACCGATGTGTATTCTGAGGTCGCCGTCATCGATCCATGTGAAGAGGTCGTCGGCACGCCGCACCAGGTCGTCGTGTGCCGCCACATAGTTGTACAGCGTTGGGCGGGTGAGGTACAGCGATCCGAGCTGTGACAGGGTCAGCGGATCGACCGGCGGTGGCGGTCCACTGGCGTTGCCGAAGGTGACCATCATGCCGCGGGGCCGCAGCAGGCCGAGGCCCGCTTCGAAGGTTGTTGCCCCCACCCCGTCATACACCACGTCCAGTGCCTTGTCGCCGGCGACTGAGCGCACCTCCTCGGCAAAGTCCCGGCTGCTGTAGTCGATGATGTGGTCGGCGCCGGCTGTGGCGGCGTGGGCAGCTTTGGCTTCGGTGCCTACGGTGGTGAACACGGTCGCTCCCCGCATTTTGGCCATCTGGATGAGGAGCTGGCCGACTCCTCCGGCACCGGCGTGGATGAGGCAGGTGTTGCCGGCGGCGAGGGGGAACGTGTCGTTGACCAGGTAGTGGGCGGTCATGCCCTGCAACATCGCCGCCGCCGCCACCGCGGAGTCGATACTGTCGGGGACCGCCACTATTCGATCGACCGGCAGCACCGCATACTCGGCGTAGGCACCGGTGGGCCCGAACCAGGCCACCCTGTCACCTGCCGCCACCGCAGTGACCGCGGAGCCGACGAGTTCTACGGTGCCGGCCCCTTCGATACCGGGGGTGAACGGCGTCTCCATCGGGTAGAGGCCGTTGCGGTGGTAGACGTCGATGAAGTTCAACCCGGCGGCGGCGACTCGCACCAGCACCTGCTCCGGCCCTGGGGACGGCACCTCGACGGTCGTCCACCGGAGAACCTCCGGTCCGCCGGCGGCGGCGATGCGGATGGCTCCCATGTCTTCTGTCATCGTCTGCCCTCCGCCGCCGACCCTACTCGGTGTGAAGTGGCGGCAGAAGGGTGCTACGCGTAGGAGGCGAACTCGGTTGCGATGCCGCGCTCCGCCAGCCAGCGCGCCAGGTCGGAAGTGCCGCGGAACCGCCCCTCGAGGCAAGCGGAGCGGAGCAGCAGCAGAACCACACGCCCCGGATCGGTGTCTCCGGCCTCGGATGCGGCGTCTTCGCCGGTGGCGTCGCGCAGCACGGCGGCGAGACGGCCGCGGTCGTCCGCGTGCACCGTCAGCCAGTATTCGTAGTCCATGTCGCCCCAGATCTTCTCCACGCGCGGTCCGATGTCCTGGCCGGCGACCACGATCGTGCCGTCGGGCCGGGCCTCGGCCCACATGTTGACCTCGATGCCGGGGCCCTCATGGTGCATCAGCGATATCGCCGGCACCGGCCCACCGCCACCCTCTGCGGCTTCGATCAGATAGCGGCCGTCGCGCCACCACCCGGTGCCGCAGGAGGCGCAAAGCACGTCAGGATCCCCATGTGTGGGAGAGCCCGGCGTTGCCCCCGGCGCCGCAAGGTGACAGACGGGACATCCAGTTTCCGGCTCCATTGGTGGGGATGAAGGTAGCGCGGGCTGCGGCCCCGCCGGTCCGGCACACAGGCCGGCCGTTCCAAATGCTCGGTGTGTCAACAGAGGAGGGGCATGGAGGTAGCGGATCGCATCCGTAGGCTCGGCGCCGAGCTCGTCAACTGGTTCATAGTGGAAGACGGCGGCAAGCTCATCCTGGTCGACGCCGGGAACCCCAAACAGTACGACCAGCTTCCGGCTGCGTTGGCATCCCTGGGTTGGTCGATGGCAGACATCGAAGCGGTCGTGCTCACCCACGCCCACGGGGACCATCTCGGCTCGTCGGCCCGCATCAAGGACGAATCCGGTGCCGCAGTGCGGGTGCATCACGGCGACGCCGCCCTGGCCCGCGGTGAGGGCGAACGGGAATACGAACGGCATTACGTGCACGACCTCACCCGGCTCTACGCCTGGAAGGCGCTGCTGTTCTTCCTCCGTGGTGGTGCCCTCAAGGCACCTCCGGTTGCCGAGCTGGGCACGCTCGACGACGGCGAAGTCCTGGACGTGCCCGGCCGTCCCCGGGTGCTGCACGCGCCCGGCCACACCGACGGCAGCAGCTGCCTCTACCTGGAAGAGCGCAAGGTGCTCTTCAGCGGGGATTCGCTGGTGACGCTCAACATCGTCACCGGCGCCACGGGACCGCGGATCATGCCGGGCTCGTTCAACAAGGACAGCCCGCAATCGTTGCGGTCCCTGTCCCGGCTCGAAGGCATCCAGGCCGACGTGGTGTTGCCGGGGCATGGAGAACCGTGGACCGGAGGTGTCACCCAGGCGTTACGGCTGGCCCGCGACATCGGCCCCAGCTGAGTGTTGCTCCCCCGCCAGAATGGGGGAGGAAAGTCGCCTCCTTTCGGTCCCCGCCCCCCGAGGTGGGAGCGTCTCGTTGGTGACGGCAGCGGTTGGGTATGGTCGCGGTGATGACTGCGATCTCGCCTTTCTGGCGGGACGTCGGCCGCTTCTACGAGTGGGGTCGGTCGTGGTGGGTGGCGGGCACTGCTGTGTTGGCGGCTGCGGTGACCAGTGTCCTGTTCTGGGTGCTCGCCGCCGGCATCGACACCCGACTCGACAATGTGGGGTTGTCGTTGCAGAAGAGTTTCACTGTGGAGCGCTTCGCCCGCGCCGTCGAAGCCGTAGGTGGTGACGTGCAGGTGGCGGTGCGCAACATCGTCACCCTCGATTTCGCCTTTCCCGTCATCTACGCGGTTGCCCTGTCCAGCGTCTACGCTCTGGCGGCCGGCCCCGGTCCCTCCCGGCACGACCTGTGGGTCTTCTCATTGCCCTGGGCGGCGGCGCTCCTCGACATCGGGGAGAACCTCGTTCATCTGTCGCTGCTCGCCGATGTGCACACTGCAGCCGACCTGGGGAAGGTAACAGCGGGGCCGGTGCTCACCGCTTCCCTGCTGGCGTCCGCCAAATACACCTTGATCTTCGTGACGCTGGGAGCCATCACCTGGCAGGCGGGGCGCCGGCGCCTGTGGTGGGTGAGCGGCGGGGCGATTCTCGTCGCTGCC
>CAZIEQ010000133.1:5084-6930 GCA_964538725.1 uncultured Acidimicrobiia bacterium
GGCGGGGCGCCGGCGCCTGTGGTGGGTGAGCGGCGGGGCGATTCTCGTCGCTGCCAGCTTCATCGCCGCCATCATCCAAGCGTAAGTACCTGGGCACGCCCCCCTTCGGCCCTTCGCTGTGCTCAGGTCCACCTCCCCTTCTGCGAGGGGGAGGATTGTTGCCCCCTGGGGTCCTTCGCTGTTGGTATCGCTCCCCCATGGAGTGGGGGAGCTGTTGAGGCACGTAGTGCCGCGGCTGAAGGGGTTCATGCCGGTGAAGCTGCCCGTCTCCGCCGGCGCAGCCACCACACCGTCCCTGCGGGTATGGCGAACAGCGCCGTCAGCGGCACCAGCAGGATCCCCACCCAGATGGCCACTGCGAAGATGCCCTGCAACGCGTCGACCAGGCTGCGGGCGGCGTCTTCGGCGGTAGATGTAGTGTCGAACTCGTCGACGATCGGCTCGGTCACCGCCGTCGGCGTCGGAGTCAGTGTGACGTCGATCGTGGCGAGCGCCACCAGGTCGTCGAGCAGCTGACTCCGCCCCTCCAGGCGTTCGATCTCACCGCGCACCGAGCGGATCTCGGCGAACACGTCGAGGATATCGTCGGGTTTGGCATTGGCCCGTTCCTCGACCTTGGCCAGCAGGTCGAGCATCTCGGTTTCCAACGCCCGCAGGTTGCGCAGCTGCGCCTGGGTGTCGGCATATTCGCCGGTTACGTCCTGTGTGCCGATCTGTTTCGACCGCACCTCGTCGGCGGCGGCTTCCATCCGCTGCAACAGTCCGCTCATCTCGGTGGACGGCACCCGCACCGTCACATCGATGTACGGGCGTTCGTCGTCACCTTCGGGACGCTCCACATCGGCCGATGCGATGAATCCACCGGCCCGTGTGACCTCTCTTGTGATGGTGGCAAACGCCGTTTCGGTGTCGTCGGCGACCAGCTCGAGCTGCGCCGTCTGGATGATCTTGCGCGAGTCGAGCACCTGGAAGAAGGCTCCTTCGGCATGGAATGCGGTGGAGGTGGTTTCCGCCGCCACCGTCGTCGTAGTGGCCGCGGCCGCCACAGTCGTGATAGTCGTCATCGATGCAGAGTCGTTGCCACCCGCTGAGCAGCTCGCCGTTAGCAGCGCCCCGGCCACCACCATCAGCAGGGTGTTTCTCATCCGGTACATGGTCCCGCCTTTCGCGAGGTTGCCTGTGAGACGTCACGAGGTGGCGTTTTCGCTGACATCGTCGCGACGTCGACATTCCGAGGGGCGGGTCGGCCAGTATGGAGCCGGTCAGCGGCACAAGCGGGTGGCGGCGTCGTATGGGCAGAGCCATCGATGACACAGACGCCGAGATCTATCGCGAACACGGCCCTGCGCTGGTGCGTTTCGCCACCGGCCTGGTTGGGCCCGACGACGCTGCCGACGTCGTGCAGACTGCAGTGATGCGGGCCTTCACCGCCCGCGGCTGGAGCGACGTCGCCAACCGCCGCGCCTACCTGTATCGGACGGTGCTCAACGTGGCCCGCTCTCACCATCGCAGCGCCATCCGGCGGCGCGCCCGGGAGCTGCGGGCCGCCTCCGCCGAGGCGGTGGACCCGCCGGAGCTGCGCCCCGAAGTGCTCGATGCGGTGGCGGCGCTGAGCCCCCGGCAGCGGGCGGTCGTCTATCTGACCTATTGGGAGGACCTGGACGAGGCGGCGGTGGCGCAACGTCTCGACATC
This sequence comes from uncultured Acidimicrobiia bacterium, assembly GCA_964538725.1. Taxonomy (GTDB): domain Bacteria; phylum Actinomycetota; class Acidimicrobiia; order Spongiisociales; family JAOTWH01; genus CAZIEQ01. The sequence continues at coordinate 6,778 of CAZIEQ010000133.1, forward strand.
GGCAGGGGGTCGGTGCGGCGCCATCTGGGCCGGGCCCGGGACAGGTTGCGGGGGGGGGGCCGTGGGGGGCGGGCGCCACCGCCTCCGCCCCCGCCACTCTCCGCTCGCGTCGCCGCGCGCCGCGGCGCCGCGCCCCGCGCGCTGACAAGGCTG
>CAZIEQ010000134.1:0-6846 GCA_964538725.1 uncultured Acidimicrobiia bacterium
TGATCGGCAACGTGTGTACACGTGGTGGACGTCACCGCCTGCTTCGAAGACTCGGCCCGCCAGCCGACCGGGAAATCCTCCGGCGTCGGCGGCGTCCTGGGGCGTCCCGAAGGCGGAGCCGTCCTGACCGGTGAAGCTGCGGTCTGAGTCGAAGACGGCGACGTCACCCACAACCCGCGCGTCGACTCGTACCTGCTGACCCATCTGGGACGGACCCTAGACCGAGCCGGGGACACCGGCGGCTAGATCTCCGAGATGATGCAGTTTCAACAGGTTGGTGGCCGACTGCTGGTTGGGAGGGATCCCGGCGACCATGGCAACGCTGGCACCGGACTCGACGATGCCTCTGTTCAGCAGGGCTTGCTCGGCACCGGCGATCATGGCATCGGTCGAGTTGAGCCTGGGGAAGCGCAACGGGATGACACCCCAATACAAGGCCATCTGGCTGTAGGTCTTGTCGATGGCGGTGAACGTGACGATGGGAGCGGACGGGCGGTATTTCGACAGGAGGCGGGCAGTGGCCCCCGACTCGGTGAAAGCGACGATGGCGGGAAGCCCCAAGTTGTCGGATGCCTGCACCGCCGCCTTGGCAACCGCCGAGGGGAAGGGCGACTCCTTCTCCAAGAATGCCACTCCCAGGTCGGGACGGGATGATTCGCTCTGTTCGATCTCTCTGCAGACGATGTCGAGCACTTCCAAGACGCGTACCGGGTCGCGACCGATCGCCGTCTCTGCAGACAGCATGATGGCATCGGTGCCATCGATGAGAGCGTTGGCAACGTCCGCCACCTCCGCCCGGGTGGGACGCGGGGAGTGCACCATCGACTCCAGCATTTCGGTGGCGGTGATCGAGATATGGCCGCTTGCATTGGTCTTGCGGATTATGTCCTTCTGCACGACGGGCAGCTTCTGGATGCTGAGTTCCACACCGAGATCGCCACGTGCCACCATGGCGCCTGCGGCGACTTCGAGAATGTCGTCGAGGGCTTCATATGCGATGCGGCGTTCGATCTTGGCGATGATGGGGATGTCGCCGGCCAGCTTCTTGACCAGACGCACATCGTCTCCGGAGGCCACGAAAGACGCCGCTACCAGGTCGACGCCGGCTTCGGCGCCGAATTCGAGGTCGCGCCGGTCCTTGTCGGTGACGGGGGGAAGCTCCAGGTCGCTGTCGGGCAGAACCGCCCCCTTGTGATCATGCAGCGTGCCTCCTTCGACGGCACGGGCGCGAGCCTTTGCACCATCCACCCCGATGACCTCCAGCCTGATCAGACCGTCGTCCAGCAGCACACGGTCCCCAGGCTTCACAACAATGGCGGTGTCCAGCATCGAGATGGGAATCTCGCCGGATGCCGCCGGCTCTCCACGGTCCACGACGAGATCCATCTCGTCGCCGGTCTGCAGCTCGACGGAACCATCGGGGAATGTCCCTGCTCGGATGCGGGGACCCTGGATGTCCTGGATGATCGCCACCGCCCTGTCATGTCCCGCTGCGGCGGCCCGCACCCTGTCCACGAGCTGGCTGTGGGACGTGTAGTCGCCGTGGGAGAAATTCAACCTGGCAGCGTCCATTCCGGCACCAACCATGTCTCGGATTGTGTCCAACCCGGAGCTGGCCGGTCCCAGCGTGGCGATGATCTTGGTCTTGCGGGGCATCGCATGAGGTTACCCGGCGGCCGAGTGATGACACACCCATGGCAATGACGATGGGCAGCGCTAGGTTGCCTCTCATGAGATTCGGTGTTTTCGTTCCGCAAGGCTGGCGACTGGATCTCGTCGGCATCGAGCCCGCCCACCATTGGGAGACGATTCGCAACGTGGCCGCCACCGTCGAAGCGGCCGGATACGAATCCCTGTGGGTGTACGACCACTTCCACACCGTTCCCGTTGCCACCCAGGAAGCCACCCACGAAGCATGGGCCCTGATGGCCGCCCTGGCCACGGCAACGCAGACTGTCCGCCTCGGCCAAATGTGCACATGCAACTCATACCGGCCGCCGTCGTACCTGGCGAAGGTGGCAGCAACCATCGACGTCATATCAGGCGGACGTGTCGAGATGGGGATCGGCGCCGGCTGGTACGAACACGAATACGACGGTTACGGCTACGAGTTTCCCAAACCGTCGGTGCGCATCGGAATGCTGGGAGAAGGCGTCGAGATCATGCAACGGATGTGGACAGAAGACGAGGTGCATCACAACGGGCCGCATTACACCCTCAATGGCGCCATCTGCCGGCCGAGGCCGCTGCAGCAACCTCACATCCCGTTTTGGATCGCGGGGGGAGGGGAGAAGCTGACCCTCAACGTGGCCGCCCGCTACGCCTCCTACACCAACTTTGCGGAGACACTCGAGGAGTTCGACCACAAGTCGGACGTGCTGAAGGACCATTGCGAGGCTGTGGGGACCGATTTCGATGCAATAGTCCGCTCGACCAACTTCAACGTTGTGTGCGAGGAGACGGAGGCGGCGGTGGAGGACCGCATCGCCTGGATCAAGAATCATCACCGACCTTTCCTGTCTGAAGGCCGTGCCGAGCGTGTTGGGGAGATATACCGGGCGATGGCCGGCACGCCGGAGCAATTGGCCGACAAGCTGCGACCGTGGGCGGCAGCCGGCATGAGCTACGCCATCACCTACTTCGCCGAGTCCGCCTACGACACTGCAGGGATCGAGCGGTTCGCCCGTGAAGTGATCCCGGCGCTCGCCTGAAACCGACCGATGCCTCTTCCCACGCCGTGCAGCCAGGACCTGGATCGGTGACAGGCGATCTGCCCCCCGGGCTCGGCCACATCGTCGAACGTTTCGACCACGTGGCCATCGCAGCGGAACGCATCGAAGATGTGCTGCCTTTGGTGGAGCTGATTGGGGGACGGTTCCGCAACGGAGGTGACAACGATGCCGGTGGTTTCCGCTGGATCCAGTTCTTCCTTCCCGGTGCAGGGAAGGTAGAGGTGATCGCCCCCTTGCCTGCAGCCGGTGAGGGCAATTTCCTCGTCGAGTTCCTCCACCGTCGAGGACCGGGCGTGCACCACCTCACGTTCAAGGTCGGCGATCTCGACGCGGCGCTGGAGGCGGCCCGTGACAGCGGATTCGAGGTTGTGGGGCATGACGCCACCACCTACCCGGGGTGGAAGGAAGCGTTCCTCCACCCCAAGTCGACGGGGGGAACGTTGATCCAACTCACCGAGTTCGCCGACCGGCCGCCGCCGGACGTATCGGTGGCTGATGTGCTGACCGGCATCCCTGAAAGCGATTAGGTGCTGGCCGGCGTGCCCGTCAAGTCGTTCGCCGCGGGGTTGCTACGCCTCGAAAGCTTCCTCGATCCACAGGTCCGGCGGCGGCTCGGCATGGCACTGGTGATCCACACCGTCGAATGCCTTGCAGAAGTTGGCGCCGCACCGGTTGTTGTGTCCGCCGACTCTGAGGTGCTCGACTGGGCGCAGACTCAGGACATCCCCATCTTGAAGGAGGCGGCACCCGGAGGTCTCGACGCCGCGGCACACACTGTGGCCGACGCGGCTGCGACGGATCCCTGGGCGGTCGTGCACAGCGATCTTCCTCTGCTGACAACAGCGGACATCGACGCGGTGCGGACGGTGCTTGCGGTGGCGGGTGTGGCGCTGGCGCCGGCAGCGGACGGTGGAACTGCGGTCTACGCCGGGCATGGGGGAAGCCATTCTTTCGCATACGGCCCGGGCTCGTTTCACCGTCATCTGCGCCACAAGCCCCGCGCCGGCACTGTCACCCGGCCCGGATTGGCACTGGATCTCGACACTCCCGACGATCTGGCGAAGACCCTGACCCACCCGCGGGGACAATGGGTAGGGCCCGTCGTGGGTTTCTGAACCCAGCGACGCGTGGTGGCCACGGTCGATGCCTCGCCGCCGACCAACCGATGCCGGATCCGGAGCAGGCCGGTGGCGGCGCCGACTCGTGGATTTACTGCCAACCGGCTGCCATATGCTGCATACTTCGCTCATGGACACAGACACCGTACCCGTCGCAGTCGTCACCGGAGGTACCGGCGGCCTCGGTATGGAAGTCGTCAAGAGGCTGCTCGCACGCCGTTACCTGGTGGCCGTCCCTTATCTGGTGCCCGCAGAGGCGACCGGCCTCGAGGAGGCACTGCGTGCCCCTGAAGACGAGCTGATGCTGCGCAGGGTCGACATCACCGAAAACGACGCCGCAGATGGGTTCCTCGACGAAGTGGTGTCGGCCTGGGGAAGAGTCGACGTGCTGTGCTGCCTGGTCGGCGGCTGGGCAGGAGGCCGCGATATCGAGGAGACCGACGAGGTGCGTTTCGACCGCATGATCGACCTCAACCTGAGGTCGACCTTCTCCACGATGCGTGCAGCCATTCCGCATATGAAGCGCGCTGGTGGCGGCCGTATCGTCGCCGTAGGCAGCAAGGCGGCATATGACACGCCTCCGGGTCAGGCCGCCTACAACGTCGCCAAGGCGGGAGTCATCGCATTGGCGCAGACCGCCGCCCAGGAGCTGGCAGATTCACACATCGCGGTGAACGCAGTGCTGCCATCGGCCATCGACACCCCGGCACTGCGCAAAGCCATGCCATACGCCGAATACGTCGACTGGCCGAAACCGGAGGAGATAGCAGCGGTTATCGAGTTTCTCGCCTGTGGCGACTCGCATGTCATCAACGGCGCGGCAATTCCCGTGTACGGCAGGGCCTGAGCCTCAGAGGGTTGCTGCGAACACCGGCCGCGCGCCGGGTCTCACCATCACCGGCCCGGCCGCCGTCACGGGAGCAAACAGGACGAGCCCTCTCCGGTGAGAGCCAGGTTCTTCACGCGGGTGGTCAGTCGATTACCGAGTTGTGATGGGCGAGGCAGCGCCATTGGCCGTCGCGAAAAACCCACACCCCTGTGAATCTCAGTTCGAGCACGCCGTCGTCGGGAAGGCCTGTCACACGGTATCCGCCGAGCACCAGCACTACATCGTCGTACCGGTGCACTTCGAGGTCGTAGGGCCCTACGAAAGTCACATCTTCGGCGACGCTGCCCACATGTGCCAGATAGGACTCTTTGTCGCGCACCAGACCGTCGTAGTTGGTGTACCGCCACTCATCGGCGAGCAGCGTCTGCAGCGGCCCGACTCCGGTGCTGGCGATGGCGGCAAACCACTCCTCGTAATTGCGGGCCAGCAGGCGGGTCAGATCCGCGGTCGTCGAATGCTCCAGTGTGTCATCGTATCCATCATCGCCGCAGTAGCGTCAGTGGGCAACCGGAGGAGTGATGGGCGAGTTCGGCGGCAAGGTGGCATTGGTGACCGGAGGCGGCTCGGGAATCGGACGCGCTGCCTGTGTGGCTTTTGCAGACCGGGGAGCCCGGGTTGCGGTGGCTGATATTTCGGAAACGGGTGGCAGGGAGACGGTCGGCATCGTCCGCGGCGGAGGCGGTGAAGCCGAACTCTTCCACGTCGACGTCACCGACGAGGAGCAGGTCGAGGCGATGGTCGCCGCCGTGGTGGACCACTTCGGCGGCCTCGACGCGGCGTACAACAACGCAGGGATCGAAGGTCAACGGGTCCGCCTCCATGAGACATCGACCGGCCATTGGCGCAAGGTGATGCGGACCAATGTCGACAGCGTCTTCTTCTGCATGAAATACGAGCTGGCATACATGGTGGAGCACGGCGGAGGGGCCATCGTCAATGCGTCATCGACGTTCGGGCTCGCCGGGGGCGCCGGAGGGCCTTATCCGGCGAGCAAGCACGCCATCGTAGGCCTTACAAAGAGCGTCGCTCTCGACTACGCCACCGACGGCATCCGGGTGAACTCGGTCCATCCGGGAGCCGTGGAGACGCCGATGATCGAACGGCTGCGACGCGACCCGGTGCTCGGAGAGGCGCTGGCGACGATGCATCCGATGGGCCGGATGGGCAAGCCGGGTGAGATCGCCGAGGCGGTTGTCTGGCTGTGCTCCGACGCGGCGTCGTTCGTCACCGGCCACACTCTGGTGGTCGACGGCGGAAACCTGGCCCAGTAAAGAGGGTCTGAGCCGCCAAGCGCTGCCTGCAACGGGATCGCCGATTCGACGCCGCCGGCTCAATGAAACCCGGTTGGGTCATTCGTCGATCCAAGTGACGATTGATCGCTACGGGCATCTGATGGACGGGCTCGACGATCGCACGGCGGCCCGCCTCGACGCTCTAGCCGCAGCGGAGCGTGGCCCAGGTGTGGCCCAGGGCCTCGATGTCAGAATCCCTCGGGCGTAAGAAACGTAGGTTCTACGGAGGATTTTTCTGGTAGCCCCGACCGGATTCGAACCGGCGCTACCGGCTTGAGAGGCCGGCGTCCTAGGCCGCTAGACGACGGGGCCCAAGGCGGCCCGTCAACGGGCCGCCGGCTCGGGGGGAAGGACTCGAACCCTCAATAACAGGGCCAGAACCTGCCGTGTTGCCAATTACACCACCCCCGAAAGGGACCGCCAGGCTAGTTGGAGGAGAATCGTTGTCAGCTCTGTGGATGGCGGCTCCAGGCGACGGACACCCGGCTGTGTTCAGCCGGACCCGGCGATTCGGGCCGCCGCCGCTCGCAGTCGCCGTATCGTCCTCTCCCCTCCCAGCGCCTGCAACGACTCGAACAGCGGTGGGCTGACCACCGAGCCGGTGACGGCCACCCGAACCGGCTGTAAGCCTTTGCGTGCCGAAAGGCCGGTGGCTGCCAGCATGCTGCGGAGGGCAGCTTCGATGGCGACATGCGACCACGAGGCGACCGGGTGAGCACGTCGATGGCGGCGTTCACCGCGGTGGCAGCCGTCTCTACGCTCATTACCTTGCTCCACGACGCTCCACGCTAGGTGGCCTCGTCTACTACGGGCGC
>CAZIEQ010000135.1:0-6845 GCA_964538725.1 uncultured Acidimicrobiia bacterium
TTGCTAGGCGTGGTGGACGCATAGCACCAAGATCCTCGGGGTAGTGTTCATCGAGAATCCACTCCTGCGGCACGACCCGCATCACCCAGGGTGTGCGCCACCGGCCAGCCGGTGTCTACCAAATGCTCCAGATGGTGCGAGCCGCCGTCGAGCATCACGCACCGCGCCCCTACGGTCCTGGCGGCGGCGCCGTCGTCGGGTACATCACCGACCACCAGCACCTGACCGGCACGGAGTCCCGGCACCGCCTCTCCCAGCATGCTGATGTGGCGCGCCAGATGTCCGGCCTTCTCCGATCCAGGATCCCCGCCGGAAGTCCCATCTATGCGCACCATCATCCGATCCAGTCCAAAACGGGTGGCTGCCGGCACCAGTTCGGTATGCCACCACATGGACAGGATCGACTGTGTTCGTCCGGCGGCGGCCACGAGGCGCAAGGCGTCCCACGCATCGCTGCGCAGAGGCGCCCCGTCGAGAGCCGCCCGGTAGTGAATGTGAAAAGCCTCGTCGAGGTACAGCCACTCCTCTTCTCCGATGGCGCGCTGCAGAACGGCCTCGTAGAACTTCACCACAGGGCGTGTGTAATGGTCCCTGTAACCCTGCGCATCGATCGGTGGAACGCCCACCGTCTCCAAGGCATGGTTGACCGATTCGACAACAACAGGCAGGTCGTCGAGCAACGTCCCGTTCCAATCCCACACGACGTGCCGGATGTCCGTCATCGGTTTGCAGGGTAGAAACACGAGACGGGCTACCGTCACCTCATGCGCAACTACAGGCTGGGAGATGCCGACCTCGACGCCCGCCTCGAGGCCCTGGTCGACGACGCCGTATCTGGAGAACGCCACGGCGACCATGAGCACGACGACGACCTGATAGCCGAGCTCCTCGTCACGGGACTCAAAATGCTGCGGGACGATCCCTACCGTGCCGACTTGAAGCTGGCCAACTCGGCGCTCAAAGAGATGCGTTACTCATTCCTGGTGTTCTCCCGATATCGGGAAACGCCAAAAGTGACCATCTTCGGATCCGCCCGCACTCCACCCCACGATCCCAACTATGTTCTCGCCTCGGAATTTGCCCGCATGATGAGTGACGAACGAGGATGGATGGTCATCACGGGCGCCGGACCGGGAATCATGGAGGCCGGCAACCTGGGCGCCGGACCGGACCTCAGCTTCGGGGTCAACATCCGTCTTCCCTTCGAAGCCGAGGCCAACCCTCATGTACACGAATCACGGCTGATCAACTTCAAATACTTCTTCACCCGCAAGCTCATGTTCATGAAAGAGTCGAACGGCTTCGCACTGTTTCCCGGCGGCTTCGGCACCCAGGACGAGTGCTTCGAGCTGCTCACCCTCATCCAGACGGGTAAGAGCCCCATGGCGCCGATCGTCATGGTGGAGGAGCCCGGCACCGGCTACTGGAAGGGGTGGCACGCGTTCATCGACAGCCTGGAGAGACATCACATGATTTCCGCCGACGACCGGGGACTGTTCAGCTTCGCCGGGTCGGCAGCGGAAGCCGCCGAGGAGATCTGCGGGTTCTACCGCAACTACCACTCGCAGCGCTACGTGGACGGCACCCTCATCCTGCGGCTCAGGCGGGAGCCTTCACCTGAGCTCGTTGCAGCCTTGAACGACGAGTTCGGCGACATCCTCACGGACTCCAAGATCGAAGCCGTGGACGCCTCCCCGGCGGAAGTGCGCGATGATGATCACGTCGACCTTCCCCGTCTCAGTGTGCCTTTCAACCGTCGCGGGCTCGCCCGCCTTCGCCAGCTCATAGACCACCTCAACGAAGCAGCCTGAAGGGTGCCCGTCGGCGGCGGTGGCGACGCGCCCGAATAGAATCCGGACTGTGAGGGCGATTCTGGCCGACCTCGTCGCCGAACAGCAGGGACTCGACCAGTACCTGCAGTCCAAACGCGACCGCGATTGGAAGACATCTACGCCGGCTGCCGGTTGGAACGTGCATGATCAGGTGAGCCATCTCGCCTTCTTCGAGGAATACGCCTACAACGCCATCGTCGAAGATGGCACCGCCTTGAGCGACGCTGCCGACTATCCGACTGCAGCGGATTTCACAGCAGCCGGCGCCGCCCGAGGCCGTCAGATGCGTCCCGGAGAGGTCATCGAATGGTGGCGGGGAACCCGGGCGAAGGTGGTCGATGCCCTATCACGTTCCAAACCCGAAGACCGCATACCCTGGTTCGTCGGCGACATGAGCGCCAAAGCGTTCGCCACCGCCCGGCTGATGGAGACATGGGCCCACGGCCTCGACATTCATGCCGCCTTCAAAGACGAGGTAGAGGACGGGCCTCGCATCCGCCACATCGCCTGGCTCGGCTGGCGAGCATTGCCGTATGCGTTCCAACTCGCCGGAGAGGTGTACTCGAAGCCGGTGCGGGTGGAAGTCATCGGCCCCGCCTATGCAAAATGGGTGTTCGGTCCCGAAGACACCGACCAGCTGATCAAAGGCCCCGCCGGGGATTGGTGCCGGGTCGCCGTGCAGCGGATGAAGGCGAGAGACAGCCGTTTGACTGCCCACGGCGACGTAGCCGAAAAGGCTCTGCTGGTGGCCCGCGCCTACGCATGAGGCTGATCGGCATGGTGCATTTGGCTCCCCTCCCGGGGGCTCCGAGACATTCGGGAGGCTTGGATGCCGTCGTCCGGGATGCGCTGACAGATGCCGTTGCGTTGACAGAGGGTGGCTGCGACGCGCTGATGGTGGAGAACTTCGGGGACACCCCCTACTTTCCCGATGACGTCCCCAACGTGACCGTGGCCTCGATGACCCGTGTCGTGTCGACAGTCGTGGAGACCGTCGACCTCCCGGTGGGAGTGAACGTGCTTCGCAACGACGCCCTGGCAGCACTGGCCGTAGCGGCAGCGGCCGGAGCCTCGTTCATAAGGGTCAACGTGCTGTCGGGATCGATGACGACCGACCAGGGGCCGATTACCGGCCGGGCAGCCGAGGTGGCACGGGCACGGGCGACATGGGCACCCGGAATCGACGTCTTTGCAGACGTGTTCGTCAAGCACGCCGTCCCGCCACCGGGGCTCGCCATCGAAGACGCCACCGCAGACCTCGTGCTGCGCGCGGGCGCCGACGCAGTGGTGGTCAGCGGGACCGCCACCGGCTTCGCACCCGCAGCCGACCGGGTGGCGGCGGTCGCCCGCGCCTCCGCAGGGGCCCCGGTGTACATCGGGTCGGGTCTCGACCCGCGCAACGCGGCAACGCTGCTGAAACATGCATCCGGAGCCATCGTCGGCACCACCGTGAAGTTGGACGGAGTGGCCGCCAACCCGGTGGACCCTGCCCGGCTGGCTGAATTGGTTGCCGCCGTCGCAGAGACAGTGTGAACGCCCATCAGCTTCAAGCGGGGCCTGTGCACATGCTGCGTCTGGATGCAGGCAGCGATCTTCTCGAAGAACTGACCGCCTACGTTCGTTACCAAGACATCAGAGCTGCCTCACTGACCTTCCTGGGAGCGGTCCGCCGCGCCTCGCTGCGCTACTACGACCAGGCAACACTGCGCTACCGGGATTTCACCCTCGACGGGCATCTGGAAATCACGGGTGGGGTCGGCAACGTGTCCCTGCTCGACGGAGAACCCTTCATCCACGCCCACGTGACCCTTGCCGATGCCGCCGGCCGAGCCTTCGGCGGACATGTGAACACCGGCACCGAAGTGTTCGTCTGCGAAGTCGCCATCCACGAGCTCAACGGTGAGCCCCCAGACCGCGTCTTCGACGCGACTTGCGGCCTGCCGCTGTGGGGTGGCATCTCGTGACCCGACCTGCGGTCCGTTACCAGGCAACGGCCGGCGTTGCACTCATCACCTTGGACCGTCCCGAAGTGCGCAACGCCATCACCGTCGAGGCGATAGACGCCATCGTCGACTCCGTGTCACGTGCAGCAGCCGACTCCGGGATCGGCGCACTCGTTCTCACCGGTACCGACCCGGCCTTCAGCGCCGGCGGCAACGTCAAGGACATGGCTGCCGGCAACGGACTGTTCGCCGGAGATCCCGACCAGATCGCCGAGGGGTACCGGGAATCGATTCATCGAATACCGCGCGCCCTGCATGCCATCGACAAACCGACGATCGCCGCCGTCAACGGGCCGGCGGTGGGAGCCGGCTGCGACATGGCACTGATGTGCGACATGAGGATTGCATCCGAAAGGGCCGCCTTCAGCGAGCCATTCGTCAGCCTGGGGATCATCTCCGGGGACGGCGGAGCCTGGTTCCTGCCGCGCGTTGTCGGGCCGCAACGGGCGGCTGCTATGGCGTTTACCGGCCGGACGGTGAAAGCAGCCGAGGCTTTGCAGTGGGGCATGGTCCTCGAAGTCGTCGCCCATGAGCATCTGATGGAAACCGTGATGCAGCTTGCCGCCGAGATAGCCGCCAAGCCGCCACACGCCCTCAGGCTCACCAAACGGTTGCTGCGTCACAGCCCGACCATGGGGCTCGACGAATTCCTCGATTTCACCGCCGCTCTGCAGGCCATCTCCCACCACACCGCCGACCACAGGAAGGCAATGGACGCCTTGCTCGACGCCACGCTGGAGGCGTGAAACTGGCACAACTCCCCGCTACGGACGTGCGCCGCATAGCCGAAATCGACCGTTCCGAACACATCACATCGGCCTACACCTTCACTGACGGTGCTCTGCGGACCGAAGTCGTCGATTGGGATGTCCCCAGCTGGAGTCGGACGGGCACGGGTGACCACAGCGTGGCTGCAGAGATCGCAACCTGGCGTCCGGTGATAGACCGGGGTGCCGCGCTGATCGGTGCCTGCGAAGGTCAGACCCTGCTCGGCCTGGCGATTGTCGAGCCCGAATTCGAGGAGACGTTGACATGGATGGCCTTTCTCCACGTCGGCCGGCCGCATCGCCGCCGCGGGGTCGCCAGCGCGCTCTGGCTCGATTGCGAAGCTCGTGCCAGAGGGACGGGCTCGCATGCGATCTACGTTTCGGCAACGCCGAGCGCGTCGGCGGTCGGCTTCTACCTCAGCCGCGGCTGCGTGCCCGCAGCGGAGCCGCATGCGGCCTTGTACGCCAAAGAGCCCGAAGACATCCATCTCATCAAGGACCTGTGATGCATCAACAGCTCGCTGCCTGCGCCTAGTGACCGGGTTTCGCCACCTCGAAACCCGTCTTGCGCAGCAGGCGCAGAAACGCCGGTGCGGGATCTTTGAAATGCACCGGCCGGAACGCCTCCTCGAACTCATCGAAGAACCGCAGCAGCGTCTCGACGATGTGCGACAGGGAGATGACGTTGACGTCGTTGTGGTCGCTGCGGCCGAAGGCGACCAGACGGGTGCGGATCGAGCCGCCGCCGCGAGCTCTGGAGCCGGCCAATCCGTCCTTCTGCAGAGCCGCAACGACGTCTTCGACCGGGTCGTCGTATAGCCATTCGAGACGACGGACGACCGAATGCAACACCTGATGATCCTTGAGTCCGGGGTTGAACACAGCCAACCCCTCTTTGACCTCCCCGATGATCACGTCGACACAGTCCGGCTTCAGGCGAAGCTCTGGGTCGTCGATCAGCAGCACGTCACAGTCCCGGCGCTGGTGCGGGTCGCCGATGTGGGTCTCACCCGGAGACCGGAACGCGGCCACATCGACGTCGGTGATCGTCTCGAACGTACCGTCCTTGCGGCGGCGCTGCACTTCGAACTCGGTGAGGGTGAAGTAGCCGGTCAACCGCAGATAGCTCTCCACCAAATTGACACTGATATCCATGTAGAGGCCCCCAGTATGCAGCATGAGCGCGACAGAGGGAAAGCCTCCCCGCTCCCGATACCGGCTAAATTCGGCCCTCGTTTCAACCGGGGGACCAATGCGCCTACGCCCGATGCTTGCCGCCTTTGTGCTGATCGCCGCCGCCTGTGGGGATAGTGGAGGTGTCTTTGCCGGCACGACTTCGACCTCTGTTGCTCCACCGGCGTCGACTTCCCCGCAGACGAGCGTCACATCGACAGCTACGAGCACAACCACCGCGACGACGCTGCCACCCCGGCTCGATTTCGCCGCCCCAACCCCCAGCTCCTACACCTACAGCGTCACACTCGAAGGCCAAACCGACACCGGTTCCGAGGTGGTCGTCTTCACGACCGAGATCCAAGGAGCCTTTGCCACACCCGACTCCCATCAGATCACTCGCCGGGAATCAGCCGGCGGGAACCTGATCTCGCAAACCACAGCAGTCGTCATCGGGGACGAAGCGTGGGTGGACGGCGGCGACGGATTCATCCCATACAACCGCAACGCTGCCGCCGTGCAGGCGGTCGTGGAGGACTTCACGTCTCTAAGCGAGTTGCTGCCCGACGCCGAGTTCTACGACGAGCTGCGAAACACCGACGTCGACTATTCGCTGGAGGAGCTGGACAAACCCACCTATCACGTCGTCCTGACGAGGGACACACCTTCCCTCGAAGAGCTGCTCGGCGGACCCGGATCGCTGCAACTGGATGCCCTGGACGAGTTCAGCTTCGACATCTGGATGGACGCCGCCACCGGCCGGATACTCCGCTTTGGGGCCGTGTTCGGCGGTCCGTCGTCGGCTTTCGACCCCGACCTGGCGGGAACGACCCGCATGCGTATCGAGGCCGCCATATCCGACTACGCCGACCCGACGGTCGTAGTGGGACGCCCCGTTGAAGGAGCAAGTGCCCCCCCAGCGGGCTACAACACGTTCCAGGACACAGAGGTCGGGGGCTTTTCGATCGTGTACCCGCGAAGCTGGGACCTCGCCACCGACGTCCCGGGACCCGTCCAGGACGGCGTCTCCATTGCCTTCCAGGTGACCAGCCCCGACGATGGCGATGCCG
>CAZIEQ010000136.1:0-6720 GCA_964538725.1 uncultured Acidimicrobiia bacterium
ACCAGTCTGCCAGTTCATCATCGACTACTTCGGCGACGATATTCATCCGGGCGACGTCATCCTCCACAACGATGTCTTCAGCATGGGGAACCAGAACAACGACGTGGCCATTTTCAAGCCCATCTTCTACCGAGACAGGCTGGTGGCGTGGGCGGCATGCAAGGGACACCAGGCTGACATCGGCGGGGCGGTAGCCGGCGGATATAACCCTAAGGCCACGGAGGTGTGGCAGGAGTCACTTCGTATCCCCGCCGTCAAGGTCGTTGAGCGCGGCGAGCTGCGGCGCGACGTCTGGGACCTCATTTTCGCCAACATCCGTCTCGACATCGTTCAGGAAGACATGCGTGCGGAGATCGGCGCCTGCACGGTGGGAGAACGCCGGCTGGCATCGCTGATCGACAGGGTCGGGCTGGAACGTTTCCAAGCCCACAAGGACTATCTCTTCGAAGCCACCCGCAGAATGATGGAAGCCGAGATTCGTTCCGTTCCCAACGGCGAATACCGGGGAGAGGGAAGGGTGTATTTCGACGGCAAGAACCCCGGCTCGAAATACACCATTCGTGTCAATGTCATAGTCGAAGACGACCACATCACGTTCGACTACTCAGACACCGATGCCCAGACCAACGGTTTCGTCAACGGCACCTACACGAGCAGTGCTTCCGCCACGTTGCTCACATTCCTGCAGATGGTGAACCCGGACATTCCACACAACCACGGGATGGTGCAGCCGGTAGACATCATCATCCCCGAAGGCACGATCTTGAACGCCTCCTATCCGGCGGCGACCACATTCGGCAACCATCTGTGCCCCCCCAACGCCGACGCCATCATCCGTGCCCTCGCTCCCGTCATCCCCGAACGGGTCACCGCCGGCTGGAACAACCTGCTGTGCTCCCTGTCTACGGGGGACGATCCCCGCAAGGACGACACCTACGTCGACATCATGTTCATGGGGTTGAAGGGCGGGTCGGGAGCGATGTGCGACACGGACGGCTACGACCACATCGGGATGATCGACGCCTCCGGCGGACTGCTCGACCAGGATTACGAGATGTTCGAACAGCAGACCCCACATCTGCTGCTCAAACACGAGTTCCTCACCGACTCTGCGGGGGCGGGCCGCCACCGCGGCGGGCTCGGAGTGGAGACTCGTTACCGGCTCCGCGGTGAGGACACCCAGTTGGTCACCTTCGGTGACGGTGACGAAGAACCCGCATTCGGGCTGGCAGGAGGCAGAGACGGCACACTCAACAAGATCGAACTGCACTATCCCGACGGCCGGGTCTACAAGACGACGAGCAAAGACATGGTGGCCGAAGTGCCGCAGGGAACCATCTACGTGCAGGAAGCAGGCGGCGGAGGTGGCTACGGTGATCCCCACCAACGCCCGGCACCTCTCGTGCAGGAGGAAGTGCGTGACGGCATCGTTTCGGTTGCCGCGGCTCGTCACGTCTACGGCGTAGCCCTCGATCCCGGCACCCTGGCTCTCGACGAAGCCGAGACGGCCCTGCTGCGGTCCGGAGCCTGAACCATGGACTTTGCCCTGACCGCAGACCAGCGGGCGGTCCGCGAGCTCTTCGCTTCGTTCGCCGACAACGAGATCCGGCCCGCAGCGGCCGATCTGGACCGCAATCCCCGTTTCCCCGCCGAGTTGTTTCACCGTGTCGGTGAGCTCGGCTTTTTCGGCATGCGCTACCCCGAGCCCCTGGGTGGTGGTGCCGACCGGGTGTCTTATCTGGCGGCGGTGGAGGAACTGGCGCGAGGATCCCTTGCGGTGGCGGCGGCGTGCACCATGCAGTCGCTCATGGGCACCTTCTTCGTGCACCGGTTCGCAGCAGGTGAAGTCAGAGACCGACTGCTGGGCCCTGCGCTCGCCGGAGATGTGATCGGGGCGATCTGCATGACCGAGCCCGGCGCGGGCAGCGACCTCTTCTCCATGACCACCAGCGCCGAGGAGAAGGATGATGTGTGGCTGCTGTCCGGGCAGAAGACTTGGATCACATCCGCCCCTGTTGCCGACATGTTCACCGTGTTCGCCCGCACCGGAGACAGCGATCTCAGCATCTTTCTGGTGGAGCAAGGCGCTCCCGGCCTGACGGTGGGACGCGCCATCGACAAGATGGGGGTGAGGGCCTCGCTCACTTCGGAGGTGTTCTTCGACGACACGCCGGCCACGTGCATGCTCGGGAAACGCGGGGAAGGCATTGCCGGCCTGCGGGAGATCCTCGCCGAGATCCGCCTCATGACCGCCGCCCTGGCGATCGGAGTTGGCAGGGCTGCTTTCGAAGACGCCGTTGCCTACGCCACGCAGCGGGTCCAGTTCGGCCGCCCGATCGCCAAGTTCCAGGCCATCCAGGCCCATCTGGCCGAAATGCGGACCAAACTGGAGGCGGCGCGCCAGCTCACGTATTGGGCGGCGTGGCGGTCCGACATGGGGGAAGAAAACACCGACGAGTCGGCGATGGCCAAGCTGTTCGCCTCCGAAACCGCAATGGAGATCTGCGACCGGGCGGCCCGCATCATGGCGAGCTACGGGTACGCCAGCGAGTATCCCGTTGAGCGCTACCTGCGGGATGTGCGCTTCACCATCATCGGCGGCGGCACCTCCGAGCTGCTGCGGGTCAACATCGCCCGAGGCCTCATACGATGAAGCCCCCCATCAAGGTCCTCATCGCCAAGCCGGGCCTCGACGGACACGATGTCGGCGCCAAGATCGTGTGCCGGGCGCTCATGGACGCGGGCATGGAGGTGATCTACACCGGACTGCGTCGATCGCCCGTCGACATCGCCGCGGCCACATCCGAGGAAGATCCCGACGTCGTCGGCCTTTCGGTGCTTTCGGGAGCTCACGTGCCGCTGACCGCCAACGTGATGGCGGAGTTGAAGAGGCTTGGGGTGGAAGACACCCCGGTCGTTGTCGGCGGCAACATCCCGCCGGGAGATCGTGAGGCCCTGCAAGAAATGGGGGTAGCCGGTGTCTTCCCCACCGGCACGCCTCTCGACCGGATCGTCGAGTTCATCGAAAACGAGGCGAGGCGATGACAGAACCGCAGCCTGCCATGTGGGAGTCCGGTCTCGAGATCCAGCCGGTCTACGGACCCGAAGACCTGGAACGTTCCGGCGGCAGCGGAGGAGTAGGCGAACCCGGAGAGTATCCGTTCACCCGGGGCATACACCCCTACATGTATCGCACCCGCCCTTTCACGATGCGCCAGTACTCCGGGTTCGGAACTGCCGCCGAGACTCATCAGCGCTTCCTCTTTCTCATCGAGCAGGGCAACACAGGTCTCAACGTGGCCTTCGACCTGCCTACCCAATGCGGGTTGGATTCCGACCATCCGATGGCTGCGGGGGAGGTAGGCCGGGTGGGTATGGCCGTCGACTCTCTCGCAGACATGGAGGAGGCCTTCGCCGATATCCCCCTCAACGAGATCACCGTGTCGCTGACCATCAATGGGGCTGCGGTTCCGATCCTCGCCATGTATTTCGCCATGGCGCGCAAACGCGGATATGACCTGGGCACACTGCGTGGAACCGCCCAAAACGACATTCTCAAGGAATTCATAGGCCGCGGCACGTGGATCTTCCCCGTCGATGCCTCCATCAAGCTGGTCGGTGACACCATCGAATACTGCGCTGCCAACGTGCCTAGATACAGCCCGGTCAGCGTGTGCGGGTATCACATCCGCGAATCGGGCGCCACTCCCGTGCAGGAGATGGCGTATGGGCTCGCCATCGCCCGGGCGTATCTCGACCATGCTCTGCAACGTGGCCTCGACGTGAACGATGTCGCCCGCGGCATCACGTTCAACTTCGACGTCTTCGGCAACATGTGGGAACAGGTGTGCAAGTTTCGCGCCGGGCGGCGGCTGTGGGCCGATATCGTCCGTGACGAATACGGCGCGACTGATCCCAAAGCCATGCAGATGCGCATGATCGCCGGCGGCGGCGGCGGCGGTCTCACCGTCGAACAGCCGGAGAACAACATCGTCCGCGGCGCCTACTACGCCCTGGCAAGCGCCCTCTCCGGAACCCAGACGATGGCGTTGTGCAGCTACGACGAGGCGTACACGATTCCCAGCGAACACGCAGCCAAGATCTCACTGCGCACGATGCAGCTGCTCATTCACGAAGTCGGTCTGGCGGACACTGTCGACCCACTTGCCGGCTCCTATTTCGTGGAGACGATGACCAACGAGATGGAGGCGGCCATAGCCGGGCTGATGGCCGAGCTCGACGAGGAGGGCGGCATCGTGGCAGGCGTGGCCGCAGGTCGCGTCCAAGCCGAGGTGAGCCGGCAGGCCTATGAGAGGGAGCGCCGCATCGCAAACGGGGAGGTCCACAAGGTGGGCGTCAACATCTTCCGCGAAGATGAGCAAGGCGACCGCGTCATCGAATTCCACCCTTACAAGCCCGAGGAGGCGGACCGACAGGTGGCCCGGCTGGACACGATACGGGCCGGCAGGGACCACGGCGCGGTGAACGCGGCACTGAAGACGCTGCAAACGGCCGCCGCGGAGGGAAGAAATGTGATGCCTGCCGCCGTCGATGCCGTCGAGGCATATGCCACCGTCGGCGAGATCTGTGGCGCCCTCGGGGAAGTGTACGGGTCCTACCGCGAACCCGTTCGCTTCTGAGATGGGTGCCGCTGAACCCCCAGTCGTCCTCAGTCTGGAACAAGCGCTCGCCATGCCATACGGCACGCTGCGCTTCGTCCACCTCGGATGGAGGGTGATTCGCCTGGAAGCGACCCCGATGCCGGGCCTGCCAAGAGGCGACCCCAACCGCTACGTCGGGCGCCCGGTGGGCGGCGCTGATCGCCACAGTTACTACGTCGCTCCCAACGTCGGCAAGGAGGCGATCGCCGTCAACTTGAAGGATCCGCGGGGGAGGACGACGCTGCAGCAACTGATCCGAGAACTGGAGGTGGACGTCTTCTGCACCAACACCATGCCCGCCCACCACCGACGGCTCGGCATCGACTACGAATCACTGCAATCCGCCCGCGCCGACCTGATCTGGTGCTCGATCTCGGCAATGGGAATCGACCACCCCGACATTCCAGGATACGACCCGGTGACCCAGGCGCTGTGCGGCTACATGGACCTGACGGGTGAGCGCACCGGGCCCCCCACGCAGTGCGGGCCCCCCCTCAGCGACTTGAAAGCAGGGGACGAAGTATTCGCCCAGGTGCTGCTCGCCATGCTGGAACGGGACCGCACCGGGCGTGGAAAGATGATCGACATCTCCCTCGCCCGTGTAGCCCTCTCATGGCTGCTCACGTTCACGCCGCTGCTGGACATGGGCAGCTCACCCGAGGAGTTGCGGCGCAATGGCAACAAGCACCGCCAGTTCTTCCCCGTCAACGCATATCCCACCGCAAATGGGTTCATCTACTTCGCCGTCGGCAGCGATGCCCAATGGAACCGATTGGTTGCCCGGCCCCTGTTCGCGGCGCTCGACGAAGACGGCTTCACCACCAACGAGGGCAGACGTGCGGCCCAGGACACGCTCCACAGTCGCATCGGGGATATCACGCGCCACCGTCCGACCGAAGACATCGCAGCCGCGCTGCGAGCAGCCGGCATACCCCATTCACCGATCACCGCCATAGAAGACGTGCCCCGCCTGCCCATCTTCGCAGAGTCCGCTCTTACGACCGAGACACCCGACGGCCGCACGGTGCGCCTACCCCCGCCGGCGGTCGACGTTCCCCGGCTCGACGACGTCGCTGGAAAGCTGCCGTTTCCTCCCAGCTACGCCGAGGACACCGACGCCGTGATGGCAGAAGCCGGTTTCAGTGCTACCGAGATCGCCGGACTGCGCACCGCAGGGGTCATCGCCTGATGGAATACCGATATCACCGGCCGGACACACTGGACGAAGCCCTGGACATCGCAGCCGGTTCGGCCGATGCCGAGTTCATTGCCGGCGGCACCGACCTGATGGTGGGTGCCGACCGCAACGGGCATCGTCTTTCCCACCTGATCTCGCTGCGGGGAGTCGCAGAGCTCGCAGTCATCGAAAGCGGACCTCCGATACGCATCGGTGCCACCACGCCGCTGAGCCTCGTTGCCGACCACCCGGCCCTGAGGGCGCATCTTCCCGCCCTGATGCAATCCATCGCCGTTTTCGGCAGCCCCCAGATCCGCAACATGGCCACCATCGGTGGCAATCTGTGCAACGCATCTCCCGCCGCCGACACCGCGCCGCCGTTGCTGGTCTACAGCGCGCAGGTCGAGCTGTGCCGGCCCGGGAGCCGCAGGCTGGTGCCGCTCGACGAGTTCTTCCGGGCGCCCGGAGACACGGTGCTGGAGGCAGGCGAGATCCTTGCCGCGGTGGTTGTGGACCCGCCTCGACCCGACACGCGCTCCTGCTATCTCCGCCGAGGCCGTATCGCCATGGACCTTGCCATTGCCGGCGTCGCCGGCCTGGTTGAGATGGACGGCACCACCTGTATCCGGGCCAGCTTCGCCGCGGGGGCGGTGGCCCCTATTCCGCGGCGGCTCATTCGCACCGAAGCCATTGTTGGCTCATCCGACCTGGAGGCGGCCACCCTGGCGGCGGCGGCGGTGGAAGCAGCCGCGGAGGTGGAGCCCATCAGTGACCTGCGTGCCTCCGCCGCCTACCGGCGTCATCTGACCGGCGTGCTGACGAAACGCTGCCTCCGGCAGCTCGCCCCGGGGGAGGGCAGTGACCGGGGAGCGCCTAGATGAA
>CAZIEQ010000137.1:0-6681 GCA_964538725.1 uncultured Acidimicrobiia bacterium
GGCTTGACACACGCCCCAGTGTGTCGAGGCGAGCCAGCTCGGCAGCGAGCGGCGCGTCCGGCGACACTTTGACACGCGAACTCTGGATCCCGTAGAGAAGGCGGTAGAGGGGTTGGCCGATATCGTCGTGGAGCGAACCCACGATGCGGGTGCGTTCTTCGTCCTGCGCGTGAAGGAGAGCTCCAAGCAGGTCTTCGGCCTGGCGGCGGCGGCGGTTGGTCACCCCTGCCGATGCCAGGGTCAACGAGCCCATAAACAAGCCGAGGACTCCTAGGCCGATCCCGATGCTGATCCACACAGTGAAGCGGATCTGGCCCACGGTTTCTTCGAGCGGGGCGGCCCGCTGATACACCTCGAAGACGCCAAAGACCTGCCCCTCGGGGTCGAGCACCGGAACGTAGAACTCTATGAGCTTGCCGAGGCCTCTCTCGGTGGCGTTCTCCTCGTCGCCCAGGTCGGACCGGCCTACAACCGTTTCCCCTGTGAAAGCGGCCGCGATATCGGCGTCGAGAGCGAAAGAGAGCCCTACGGCGCCGGGGGCGTCGGAGTAGACGACGGTACCGTCCATGGCCCACACCTTGACCCGCACCGTGTCACCGCCCAGCAGGCTGCGCCGC
The DNA here is from genome assembly GCA_964538725.1 of uncultured Acidimicrobiia bacterium. Taxonomy (GTDB): domain Bacteria; phylum Actinomycetota; class Acidimicrobiia; order Spongiisociales; family JAOTWH01; genus CAZIEQ01. Next base: position 618 of record CAZIEQ010000137.1, read on the forward strand.
ACTGCTTCGTCCAAAGCCCCCAACTCTGCCGTGTCTGTCGGTCCGTGAGGAACCAGCTCTCGAGATACGAAGTCATCGGCGACGCGTGTGATGGTGCCGGCTCGCTCGTCGAGGAGATGTCTCTTCACAAGCGAAGGGATGAGAAACCCGAGGACGACTGCAACCGCCGCCGACATGACGATCCCCACCAGGCCCAACCGTCCAAGGCCACCCAACTCGCGCCATTGCGTGCGGGCCGCCCGTTGCAGCCTACGGCGGAGGCGGACGGGTCGATTACGGAGCGCGCGCTGCGGAGGGGCGGGTAACTCGTCCATATGTTCATCTGGGTTCGGGAAAACGCTGCTCACCAGCTGGGGCGGGGGGCGTCGGGTGGGGGTGAATCCGCCCCGATACGGTCGTCCATGTCGTAGGTCAGCCTGGACTCGACGGAGACGACGCCGTCGTTGCGGCGAACCAAGGCTTCCAGCATGCGTGCTTCGGTTCGGGTCGGCAGGCTGCCTGCCAGCTTGACGTTGCCGTTGGCGACGGTCACTGTGACCGTGGTCGGGTCGAGCCACATCACCCTGCGGACGATGTCCTCGCGGATGGTGTCGGCTACGACTTCGTCGGGAGTGGCGAACACGTTGAGTATGTCGGCCCTGCTGATGACGCCGGCGAGGTTTCCCGCGCCGTCGAGTACCGGCAGGCGTTTGACATGGTGTTTCTCCATCAGCCTGGCCGCTTCGGTGTGGTCGGCGTCCGCACTGATGGTGAACGGCTGTGGGGTCATCGCGGCCGCCACCGTCGCCTCCTCCTCCTCCTGTGCCGGCCTCTCGCTGAACAGGAGACGCAGCAGCCCGGCGCGGGAAGGCGCCTGTCTCCGGGCCGCCTCTTTGGAAACGAAGTCGGCCTCGGTGATGATGCCCACCAGCCTGCCAGCATCATCCACCACCGGCAGCCCGGAGACCCGCGCGGCCACCATCCGCTGACTTGCCTCCTTGAGCGGCGTGTCCTCCGTGACGGTGACGACATCGAAGGTCATGAGATCCCGGACCCGCAAGCGGTGCTCCCTTCGCCCGGGTTGGTGTCGCCACCACTGTAAAGGGTGTGGCAACCTGGCGGCATGAACGCTGCCGTCCGGGCCAGGGAGATCCACGACCGGCTTCCTGTCGTCGACGGCCACAATGATCTTCCATGGCGGCTGCGCACCACCACAGAGGGTGGCCTGCCGGCTGCCACCACATACCACCACCTGGAGGGTTTCCATACCGACGTTCCCCGCCTGCTCCGCGGCGGCGTCGGCGCCCAGTTCTGGTCGGTCTACGTGCCGGCCGATGTTGAGGCACCACATCTTGCCACCCAACGGCAGATCGACCTCGTTGTCGAAATGGCTGCAGGCGACGGGCGCCTCGTCATGGCAGACACCGCCGCCGGTGTAGAACGGGCACGCAGCGCAGGGAAGGTCGCCTGCCTGCTGGGCGCCGAGGGAGGCCACTGCATCGAAGGATCACTGGCCGCCCTCGCCGACCTACACCAACGGGGTGTTCGCTACCTGACGCTGACTCACAGCGACACCAACGACTGGGCCGACTCGGCCACCGACACGCCCCGTCACGGCGGCCTCACCGATTTTGGGTGCAAGGTGATATGCGAGATGAACCGGCTCGGGATGATGGTCGACGTATCCCACGTTGCGCTGGGGACGATGCGGGACGCCTTGGCGGTGAGCCGAGCCCCCATAGTGGCCTCCCATTCCTGTGCCGCTGCCCTCGTCCCCCACCCGCGCAACATCCCCGACGATGTGCTGACTGCGATCGGCGCCGGCGGTGGCGTGGCGATGGTGGCCTTCTTCCCCGGATTCCTCGTGAGAGAGGCTGCCGCCGCCCTGGTTGATATGTTCACCGAGTGGCGCCGCATCCGCACCGAGCTCGCCGGCGACGAGCCTGCAATCGCAGCCGAGATCGAACGGGTCGAGGGAGGTCTCGATCTGCCCGCGGGCACCGTCTCCGATGTAGTCGACCACATCGAGCACATCGCGTCGGTGGCCGGCATCGACGCCGTCGGTCTCGGCTCCGACTTCGACGGGATGACGATGACGCCGAAGGGGCTGGAAGATGTGTCCTGCTATCCCCGCATCACCGAGGAGCTGCTGCGCAGGTCATGGAGCGAAACCGAGGTCCACAAGGTGCTCGGCGGCAACACACTGCGAGTACTGGCCGAGGTGGAATCCGTCGCGGAGCGGTGACGCTGAGGGCGACCGTCATCGCCAAGCGCTATAGATTCCACAGCGACCATCGGAAGGATTGATGCGAGTCGCATGTATCGGAGGCGGGCCCGGGGGTCTGTTCACGGCCATCCTGTTGAAAGCCGGCGGCCTCGCCGACGAGGTGACCGTCTATGAACGCAACGGTCCCGACGACACGTTCGGCTTCGGCATCGTGTTCTCCGACGAGACGTTCGACAACATCGAGGTGGCCGACCCCGCTGTAGTCGCCGCGGTGGCACGGGAGTTCCGCCGCTGGGAGGAAATCGACATCCTGTTCAAAGGTCGTCGATGGCGTTCGGTCGGCCATGGGTTCCAGGCGATGCCCCGGCTGCGGTTCAACCAGCTGCTTGCCGAGCGGGCGTCTGTGCTCGGCGTCGACCTGCGCTTCAACTCACAGGTCACCCTCGACGACGTCGGCGAGGCCGACCTCATCGTCGCCGCCGATGGTGCCAACAGCGACGTGCGTACCCGTCTCGCAGACACTTTCCGGCCCAATGTCGAGCCCGGCAAAGCCCGCTATGCCTGGTTCGGGACCCCTCACCTGTTCGACAGCTTCACATTCATCTTCGAGGAGACTCCCCACGGCATCGTCCAGGCCCATTGCTATCCGTATTCGGATCGGATGAGCACCCTCATCGTTGAAACCGACGATGACACGTGGCACCGGGCCGGGTTGAACAATTCCGCAGACCGCTACGCGGCGCCCGGCGAAACCGACGAGGGAGCCCGCGTTTTCACCGAGGAGCTGTTCGGCAAGTACCTGAACGGCAGCGGTGTCGTCGGCAACAACTCAAAGTGGGTCCGCTTCCCCCGCATCAGCAACCTGTGCTGGCACAGTGGCAACGTCGTCCTGCTGGGTGACGCGCTGCACACCGCCCATTTCTCGATCGGATCCGGCACCAAGCTGGCGATGGAAGACTCCATCGCCCTGACCGATGCCCTGGCGGAGGCGGATTCCGTCACCGACGCCCTCGCCGCCTACGAGGAGAGTCGTCGTCCGGAGGTGGAGTCGCTGCAAAGGGCGGCGGCGACCAGCCGCCGCTGGTTCGAGTCCGTTGACCGCTACTTCGGTCTCGACGACGAGCAGTTCGTATTCCAGCTGATGACTCGCAGCCAGCGCATCACCTACGACAACCTGCAGCTGCGCGATCCGGAGCTGATGACGACGGTCCGTGCATGGTTTCACGGTGCCGTTGCGGAGCCGGCACGCCCCGCCGACCCGTCGACGCCGCCGATGTTCTATCCATTTCAGCTCAGGGAAATGGACCTCGGTAACCGGGTTGGAGTGTCACCGATGGCCCAATACTGCGCGGTGGACGGCATCCCCACCGAGTGGCATCTGGTGCATCTGGGAAGTAGGGCCGTCGGCGGGGCCGGGCTGGTGATGACGGAGATGGCCTGCGTATCACCGCAGGGCCGCATCACCCCCGGCTGTGCCGGCATGTGGAACCGCGCCCAGCAGCAGGCGTGGGCCGGGGTGGTCGACTTCGTGCACGCCAACAGCGGCGCCAGGATCGGCATGCAGCTCGGACATGCGGGACGTAAAGGATCTACCAAGGTTCCCTGGGAGGCCGGTGGCTCGGATGAGGTGCCCCTGGACGAGGGTAACTGGCCGCTGCTGGCACCGTCACCGATCCCTTGGAAGCCGCACAGCCAACCTCCGCGCCAGATGACGGTTGCCGACATGCAGACTGTGCGGGATGAGTTCGTCGCCGCCACCCGGCGTGCCGCCGACGCAGGGTTCGACATTCTGGAGCTGCATATGGCACACGGCTATCTGCTGTCGTCGTTTCTCTCTCCGCTGACCAATCAGCGTGGAGATGCGTTTGGCGGTGACCTGGCGGGCCGGGCCCGATACCCGCTGTCGGTGTTCGACGCGGTGCGTGCCGTCTGGCCGCAGGGACGTCCCATGTCGGTGCGTATCTCCGCCGTCGACTGGATGGAGGGTGGCAACAGCGGAGACGATGCGGTGGCCCTGGCCGCCATGCTGGCAGAGCACGGCTGCGACATCATCGACGTGTCCACCGGGCAGGTGCACCCCGACCAGGAGCCCGACTACGGGCGGCTCTATCAGACGCCTTTCAGCGACCGAATCCGCCTCGAGGTGGGCATCCCGACGATGACCGTGGGCGCAGTGTCGTCGGTTGACGATGTGAACACGGTCGTTTTGGCGGGACGGGCCGACATCTGCCTGCTGGCACGATCTCACCTGGTCGACCCTTACTGGACTTTGAATGCGGCCATCGACCAGGGCTATGCCGGCCATCGCTGGCCCGACCAGTACCTGTCGGGGAAGGCGGCACGGCGACGCGACCAGGAGGCGACGATGCGGATCGAGCCGTGACCGGACCGCTCGCCCCGCTGCCATGGCCGACGATCCTCGACGGCGACCGCCGCCGGCTGTACGTCTATGCCCGCAGTAGTGCCGCGGAAGTGCTGGCACCGGTGAATGCCGCCGGTCCCGAAGGGCGCGTCGACAGGCGGCTGGTAAAGACGCTGGCGGATGAGGGTCTGCTCCCCCACCTATTCCCCGTTCGCTACGGCGGCCGCCAGCCGGAGAACGTTTCGGCGGTGGATCTGTGCCTGCTGCGGGAGGCCGTTGCCGCGGAGTGCACCGCGGCGGAGACCGCCCTCGCCATGCAGGGCCTCGGCTGCTATCCCATTTTGGAGTCGGGGTCATCGCAGGTGGCGCAGCGGTGGGTGCCTGCGGTGGCCGCTGGGGAAGCGGTTGCCGGTTTTGCCCTCACGGAAGAAGGAGCCGGCTCCGACGCCGCCAACTTGCAGACTGTCGCCGAACGCGACGGCGATGGATACCGCATCACCGGAGAGAAGATGTGGATCTCCAACGCTCCCGACGCCGACATCTACACCGTGTTCGCCCGCACCACCGCGGGCAGCTCGGCGAGTGGCGTCACCGCATTCGCCGTTCCCGGTGACAGTGCCGGCCTCAGCGGTGAGTCGCTCGCGCTGGTGGCCCCTCATCCCATCGGGCGTCTCGTCTTGGACGGGGTCTTCGTGCCTGCCGACGGCGTGTTGGGTGAGCCCGACCACGGGTTCCGGGTGGCGATGGCGACGCTGAGCAGGTTCCGGCCCAGCGTGGGGGCGTTTGCGGTTGGTATGGCACAGGCGGCGCTGGAAGCCGCCAACCGTCATGTCGACGGGCGAAAGGCGTTCGGTGGAACCCTGCGCGACCTGTCGGTGGTATCGCACAAGCTGGCGGCGATGGCCGTGCGCCTCCATGCGGCAAGGCTGGTCGTGTACGACGCGGCCGCCGCTTTCGACGGTCGCCATGACCGCCTCGCGTTGCGGTCGTCGGCGGCCAAGCTTGCGGCCACTGAAGCTGCCCAGCGGGTGGTCGACGACGCCATCCAGCTCCACGGGGCGCGGGCTTTGCAGCAGGGCCATCTTCTCGAGCATCTGTACCGGGAGGTGCGGGCGCCCCGCATCTACGAAGGGGCGTCGGACGTGCAGCTGGAGGTGATCGCCCGTCAGCTCGGCGGGTCCTGAGCAGCCATCGCTCTGAGCTTCGACCGGTCCACCTTGCCGAGATGAGTCGCCGGCAATGCATCCACCAGGATGACCCGCCGGGGATGCTTGTACGCCTCCAGATGTTGCAACGAGTGAGCCATCAGCTCGGCCTCGAGACCGGGCCTGCGCTGCGACGTGACGACGAAGGCAACGGGTTTGATCAGCCCTGCCCTGTCGGCCACTCCGACGACGGCGGCCGCTTCCACCGCATCGTGCTGCAACAGGCACGACTCGACTTCCTGGAGCGCCAGTCATTTGCCGTCGACTGTGAGAGCCTCCCCGTCCTAATCT
>CAZIEQ010000138.1:0-6675 GCA_964538725.1 uncultured Acidimicrobiia bacterium
GAGGCCGCGCACGCGGGAGCTGTGCTGTTGAGCGCGCCCGCCGCAACCTCGCTCCAGCAGGTGCAAGCCTCTCCGGTCTTCTTCATCGGTCTCCCCGGCTTCGTAGTCTGGGTAGTCTTCCTCACCGTCACCGGTACTCGCCCATTGCGGGCCGCTCCTCGCTGACGATGGTTCCGAAGACACATGAGTCACCTATGCGCTCCAGAGGCTGCGCAGGTCTTCGAGAAAGGCGGCGGTGGCGGCGGAGTTGTGATGCCGCCACAGGTCGGCCTCGTCGGCGTCCTCAGGCAATTCCATGAGCCCCTCCAGGGTCGCCCCAATGGCGACTATCTGGGATTTGATCAGCCGCCGCGGGGACACGCCCGATCTTCGCATCAGGGCCAGCTTGAGCAAGAACTCGATGCGGAGATCACGCACATGGGCCACCGGCCGGGCCAGCCAGCTTTGCAGTCTCCTCCGCCCGGTCGGGGTGATGCGATGCACGGTACGGCGCGGCCCGGCCTCTCCCGCCTCGGTGCGGTGGCGGTGTGCCAACCCTGCGGCCACCAGCCTGTCCACCGCCCGGTACACGAGCGGACGGCGCACGGTGAAGATGCGTCCCAGGTCGGCGTCCGGCCGCATTTGCCGGGCGATGGCGAACGGGTGCGCGGGACCTTCACCAAGGAGGGCCAGTACCGCCCACTCAGTGAGCGACAACTGCGTCATCTCTCCCATGTCGGGACGAAGGACCATCCACATCCTCGTTCATGCCGGTTCGTCGCCTTAACGCCTCTCATGTAGTCTCATTGAGACTACATGGCTGTGACCAAGTTACTGAGCCCACGCAGGGCGCCATCCCCCAGATGGCTGATCGTCACGATCACCGTCACCCTGCTGGGGACCTCATGTGGGGGAGGTGATGGTTCGGGTCGAGAGTCGATGCTGGTCTTCGCCGCTGCTTCGCTCACCGACGCCTTCACCGACATAGCGGCAGCGTTCGAGGCCGACCACCCCGAAGTCGACGTCGATCTCGTCTATGCGGGAAGCTCATCGCTGCGGGAACAGATCATCGAGGGGGCACCGGCCGACGTGTATGCGTCCGCCAACATCTCCAATATGGACCTGGCAGTCGACGCCGGCGAGGTTGCAGCTGCGCCGCGAACCTTTGCCAGCAACGTCCTGCAGATCGCAGTCCCCGCATCCAACCCGGGCAATGTGGAGGCGTTGGACGATCTTGCCGACCCCAACCTGCTGATCGGGCTATGCGTCGCGACGGCACCTTGCGGAGCCTCCGCCAGAGAGGTACTGGTCCGGGCCGGAGTGGCCGCCTCGGTCGATACTGAAGAACCCGACGTACGTGCATTGTTGACCAAGATCGGAGAAGGAGAACTCGACGCTGGGCTCGTCTACCTCACCGACGTGATCGCGGGTGGAGACCGCGTGAAAGGCATCGAAGTGCCGGCCTCGGACGAGGTCGATTCCTTGTACTCCATAGCGATAACCTCCCGCTCCCCGAACCGCCGCACCGCAGCCGCATTCATCGAGTTCGTCCTGTCCCCAACAGGCCGCGACATCCTCACCGGTTACGGGTTCGGTGTGCCGTGACTTCGCCTTCTCGACGGGCTGTGAGACGCCCGCCGCTCCTGCTCATTGTCTTGGCCGCGGCCGCATGCCTCTTCCTGATCCTCCCGATTGTCGGACTGCTCTTCAGAGCGCCATGGAGCGACCTTCCCAACCTGCTCACCAGCTCGAGCGTTGGCGATGCCGTGCGTGTCTCCCTCGTCGTCTCGGTGACCGCAGCCGGCGCGTCCCTGCTCGTAGGAGTGCCGCTCGCCTGGATCCTCGCCCGCTGGGACTTCCCCGGGCGTGCCCTGCTGCGGGGATTCGTCATCCTCCCCATGGTGCTACCTCCTGTTGTCGGCGGGGCGGCTCTCCTGTTCGCCTTCGGACGCCGTGGGCTGATCGGAGAACCTCTCTTCGAAGCCACCGGATTCCTTCTCCCGTTTTCCCAGTGGGGAGCCATAGCCGCAACGACATTCATCGCCATGCCGTTTCTGGTGCTCACCGTCGAAGGCGGGTTCCGCAGCCTCGATCGACGTTATGAGGCAGCCGCCGCAAGCCTTGGAGCACGCCGCTGGACGGTGTTGTGGCGGGTCACACTCCCCATGGTGGGGCCGTCACTGCTGGCCGGCCTGCTGCTGGCATGGGCACGAGCGCTGGGAGAGTTCGGTGCCACGATCACCTTCGCCGGCAACTTGCAGGGCCGAACACAAACCCTGCCGCTGGCTGTGTTCGTGGCGCTGGAACAGGACCGCGGGGCGGCCATCGCCATCAGCCTCGTCCTGGTCGCAGTTTCACTCACGATCCTCATGGCTCTACGCAAACGCTGGTGGCCACTGCAATGAACGATCACCACCATCGAGACTTGACCGCACATCTCGTTCTGACCCGCCGCTCCGGCTTCCACCTCGACGCTGTCTTCGGGATGGTCCCCGGTGAAACCGTGGCCTTGCTGGGGCCCAACGGCGCCGGTAAGACAACGGTGGTATCGGCACTGGCCGGCATCCTTCCGCTCGACGCAGGGCACATACGGCTCGGTGACACCGTGCTCGATGACCCCGTCGCCGGCGTCTTCCGGCCGCCGGAGACGCGCAACTTCGGCGTGGTGTTCCAGGACCACATGCTGTTTCCCCACCTCAACGTCGTCGACAACGTCGCTTTCGGCCTCCGTGCCCGTGGAATGTCTGCTCGAGCGGCACGCAGGGCGGCTACCCGTTGGCTGGACGAATTCGATCTTGGTGCCTTCTCTCACCTCAAGCCGGACCGACTATCGGGCGGCCAGGCCCAGCAGATCGCCCTCGCCCGGACGCTGGCAGCAACACCTGATCTACTCCTCCTCGACGAGCCACTGGCAGCACTCGACATCACCACCCGCACCCAACTACGCCGCAGCCTGTCTACCCACCTTGCAGACTTTCCCGGACCTCGCCTCGTCATCACGCACGACCCCACGGAGGCTTTCCTGCTCGCCGACCGTGTCGTCATCCTGGAGAACGGCGCCACAGTGCAGTCGGGCACGCCCGACCAGATTCGACGTCACCCCGCCACTTCATACGTCGCCGACCTGGTCGGTGTGAACCTGGTCACCGGACAAGCTGTAGCCGGGACCGTCACCACCGCCGACGGGCACCGCGTATTCACTGCCGACACTGCCTTGGCGGGCGGTGTGCTCCTCAACATCCACCCCCGCAGCATCTCGCTGCACCCAAGCCGACCCGGCGGCAGCCCACGCAACACATGGCAGACCGTCATCACCGCGGTTGAGCCTCTTGGCGACCGCACCCGCTTCGAAACCGGCCCGCCCCTTCCGCTGACCGCGGAATTGACGGCGGCAGCGCATCGCGACCTGCAACTAGAGCCGGGACGCTCAGTCTGGGTGGCGATAAAGGCAACCGAGATCGTCACCCACCCTGCCTGACCGCAACGCCGGGCCGGTCAATGGTCACGCTTCCCATTGGACTTGGGAACAACGACCGGCCTTCCCGCGTCGTCATGAAGGATGGTGACCTCCACCCCGTAAGCGTCCCGAATCCGTCCCGGTGTCAACACCTCCCCCGGTGTGCCTGAGGCCATCACGACACCCGCATCGAGGAGCGCCACCCGGTCGGCGTACGCGGTGACCGCAGACAGGTCGTGGAAAGCGGCGATGACCGCTTCCCCTTCGTCACGGAGCCTGCCGACCAATTCGAGAAGCTGATGACGATGTCCCAGATCGAGGCTCGTCGTCGGCTCGTCGAGGATCAGCAATCCGGCCTCCTGCGCGAGGGCTCGGGCGACGACTGCCCGCTGGGCCTCCCCCCCGCTGAGCCGGTCCATCGTCCGCATGGCGAGATCCTCCAAGTCGAGACGGCGCAACGCCGCCGCCGCCGCGTTCTCGTCGCCGACGGTCTCGACACCGAAGAACCTTATGTGGGGTGTCCTTCCCAAAAGGACATAATCGAAAACTGTCACCCCTGTGGGCAGCACCGGATTCTGCGGTACCAGCGCCACCCGCCGTGCCAGCGGTCGCCGTCCCAACCGTGCGACCTCATCGCCGCCCACCGTGATCGAACCCGCATAGGGAACCACTCCGGCAACCGCCCTCAACAATGACGACTTCCCGGCTCCGTTGGGTCCCACCAGGGCCAGCCATTCCCCCGCAGCAACGGTGAGTGACACGTCAGACGCCGCCGCGGCCGATCCATACCGGACCGTCACACGGTGAAAATCGACAGCGTTCAACTTCGTCCCACCCGCCACAGCAGGAAGCCGAAGAACGGGGCACCAACGAAGGCCGTCACTACACCGATAGGAACCTCTGCAGGCGCCAGCACGGTACGGGCCACGACGTCAGCGCCCACCAGGAAGGCTGCTCCGACCACGATCGACAGCGGTAGCACTGCCCGATAGGAATGACCGACGACGAGACGGACGCCATGAGGCACGACGATCCCCACGAAGGCGATGAGACCACTGACGGCCACCGCGGCAGCGGTTGCCAGAGTGGCCAGCACAACCACGAAGATGCGAACCCGGGCGACCGGTAGTCCGAGGGCGGAAGCTTCCGTCTCCCCGACGGCGAGAACATCGAGGATCCTGCGAAAGCCGATCAGACCTGCCAGAGCCACGGCGACATAGGGGAACGCCAGGCGAACGTCGGCCCAACTTGCGGTTCCCAGGCGGCCGAGTATCCAGGAGAACACCCGCCGCAGCGAGTCGACATCCTGCTGCTGTACGAAAGTCTGCACCGCAGTGAAGAACGACGCCACTGCCACTCCGGCGAGGACAAGTGCTCCCGTTGTTCGCCGCGGCCCGGTGAGCGATCCGAGTGCGTAGGCGACACCGACGGCGACCAGGCCGCCGCCAAATGCAGCGCCGGCGAGGAGGGCCGCCGGCGGAGACGCTACGGCGACGATGATCAGCGTCGCCCCCAACCCAGCTCCGGCCGCGACACCGAGCAAGTAAGGGTCCGCGAGGGGGTTACGAAAGACCCCCTGGTAGGCGGCACCGGCTCCCGCGAGGGCTGCCCCCACCACCACACCGAGAAGGAGCCGGGGAAGCCGCAGATCCCACACGATGGCAGCCTGACGGTCGGTGAGCCCAGATACGACGTCGACACCGGGGAGGTGGTCGGCCACCTCTCTGGCCACACTTCCCAGCGACAGATGAGCCGGCCCGGTGCCGAGAGCCAGGGCCGATACCATCACCAGCCCACCCACGGCTGCCAGTAATGACCAGCTACCGAGCCGAGCCCGGTGGCCCTCTGCGGCGATCACCCCTCGACCAGCATCGGCAGCGCAGCGCCGACTATATCCTCGACCAGCTCGGGTGTCCTCGGTCCCCACCGTCCCGGAATATCACCGATCAGTTCGATGATCCGACCCTCCGTCACCGCACTCAACGTCTCCCACCCGGGACGATCAGACAGCGACTGGGCGGTCACTCCGAACGACGCATCACCGAGCACGATGATCGTTGGATCACTGAAGAGGATGAACTCTTCAGACAACTGCACAAACCCGGATCCGAACTCATCGGGGACCGCGTCGGCGATGTTGTGCAGGCCCAACCTACGGAATATGTCGCCGAGCAACGTCGCTGAGTTGGCAGAAAAGAGAGTGTCGTCCACCTCGTGGTACACGCTGGCGCCACCGGATATCGTCCCAAATGATTCCACCGCGGCATCTATGCGGCTTCGCATCGCATCGGCGGTGGCCTCTGCTTCCTCCTCGTGGAAAGTCGCCCGACCGAGCACGACAACCTGGCGGTATGCGTCGTCCAAGGTGGCTGCAGGTCCCAGCAGCAGAGTCGGAATGCCCAGGCTTTCCAAGGACTCGACCTCACCCTGGAAGTCGAAGGCGAGCACCGCCAGATCCGGCTGCAGAGCAGCGACGGCCTCAACGCTGAAATTGAAGGCGTCTACCTTGTCGGTCGTCTCTGCCTGTGGCGGATAATCGGAAGTCAGGTCGGTGGCGACGACCGCGTCCCCCGCCCCGATCGCATACAGAATCTCGGTGTGTGTCGCTGACAGCGACACGATCCGCCGCGGCTCACCGATGATCGTAACTTCCCCGTTGTCCGCGGTAACCGTCACCTTTGAAGGTGTGGTCGTCGGCACGGTCGAGGAATGCGGGGCAGAATTCCCTGCGATGGTCGTCGCGGTGGTGCTGCCGCTGCAAGCCGTCAGCAACACCATGCCGACCGCAGCGAAGAGTCTTTTCATTTCGTCCTCCTGTCGGTCGGAGGACGAGGGGACATCCCGTGACGCCGCTCTTCTCTCCGAGAGCTCTTTCACTGCTCGGACGGCAGGCGGCCTGGCTCGGCCCGAAAGGGCATCACAGTTGCGGGGCAGCGCCGGAATCACACCGGACTTCGCTCTTACGCCCCCTTTTTCGGTGGGGACCACCCGAGCGCCCGACTACACAGCCGGACGGGGGTACTCTACACAGCCGCCCTATCCTCTCCGCGGTGAAGCGTTTGGCCGTCGCCGGCCTGCTCGTCGCCCTGGCCGCGGTCTTTCTCAAGGCTCGCAACAGCCCGCCGCGCCTCGCGGCTAGCTTGAGACCACACGCGTTCTGATGCGCTGCGTGTTCTGTTGTGTAGGCCCGTCCTTCAAAGGTGAGGTCGAAGGGGAGGTCATCTCTTACGGCCTCCATA